>CAZZLK010000021.1:0-72088 GCA_964655195.1 uncultured bacterium | reverse complement strand
TACAGTTTTATAAATGGTTATGATCCTAATGATTCTACCTCGCTTGATATAGAGCCCTATAGATACTCTCCTCTTAAAGGAGATGTCAAGGGTCTAAGGATAGGCCTGATCAAGGAACTTTTAGCCGAGGGAGTAGATCCCCTTGTGAAGAAATGTATAGAAGACGCGGTGAGGACTTTTGAAGACTTAGGGTCTATTGTTGAAGAAGTCTCTCTCCCTCATATAAGTTATTCTGTCCCCACGTATTATATACTTGCTCCTGCAGAAGCCAGTTCTAACTTAGCCAGATTTGATGGTGTGCGTTATGGTTTTAGAGCCAGTGGAAAGACCGCTGAGGAGATGATGAGTAATACAAGAGGGGATGGTTTTGGACCTGAGGTCAAGAGAAGAATAATGCTTGGTACATATGTACTTAGTGCAGGATATTATGAGGCGTTCTATCTAAAGGCACTGAAATTTAGAAACCTTATAGCTGGCGATTTTAAGAGGGCATTTGAGAGGTTTGATGTCCTTATTTCTCCGACATCTCCTATCCTGCCTTTTAAACTGGGAGAAAAGGTGGAGAATCCTTTAGAGATGTACCTGGCAGATATATGTACAATCCCAATAAACTTGGCAGGATTACCAGCAATATCTATTCCCTGTGGCTTTGTCAATGATCTTCCTGTGGGGTTACAGATCATCGGACCAGTCTTTAGCGAGTCTAAACTATTTGAGGTGGCTTATGGTTTTGAGCAGGCTACGCCTTTTCATAAAAGGAGACCTCAATTAGGAGGGAAGCCCTATGGATTATGAAGTCAATATAGGAATAGAGATCCATGCAGAACTTCTAACAAAATCTAAGGTATTCTGCAGCTGTCCTGTTCAGTTTGGAGCTCCTCCAAATACCCTTACCTGCCCTGTATGCCTAGGTTTACCAGGTGCTCTGCCGGTACTGAATAAAAAGGCGGTAGAATACGCCATCCTTACCGCCCTGGCTCTCAACTGTAAGATAAATAGAAACGCCATATTCCATCGTAAGAATTATTTCTATCCAGATCTGCCAAAGAATTACCAGATTTCACAGTACGATACTCCTATAGGGATACAGGGATATCTGGAGATAGAGACTTCTAACGGCAGGAAGCGTATAAGGATAAGAAGAGTTCATCTTGAAGAAGATACCGGTAAATTGATTCACAGTGGTGGACGTATCACCGGCTCCGATATGTCCTTTGTTGACTTTAATAGGAGTGGGGTTCCTCTTCTGGAGATCGTTTCTGAGCCAGATATATCCAGTCCGGAGGAGGCTAAGGAATATCTGATAAATATAAGAGACATACTTGTCTTCCTTGGAGTCTGCGATGGTAAGATGGAAGAGGGCAGTATGAGGTGCGAGGCTAATGTATCTATAAGAAAGAAAGGTTCTGATAAGCTTGGTACCAAAACTGAACTGAAGAATATAAATTCATTCAGAGCTGTAGAGAGGGCTCTCCAGTATGAGATAGAGAGGCAGATTGATATAGTCTCCAAAGGTAAAGAAGTAGTGCAGGAGACTAGACACTGGGATGAGAAGAACGAAAGGACTATAAGTATGCGCAGTAAAGAAGAGGCTCACGACTATAGATACTTTCCAGAACCGGACCTTGTCCCTCTAGAGATAGATGATGCCTGGATAGAAAGGCTGAAGTCTCAGATACCTGAACTTCCTGAAGAAAAATACGAGAGGTATAAAACTTTAGGGTTAACCCCTTATGAGGCAAAGCTCCTAGCCCATGACCTGGAACTTTCAACCTTCTTTGATAAGGCGATAAAGCTTTATAATAACCCAAGAGCTATCGCCAACTGGTTGTTAGTTGATGTCACTAAAGAACTCAAGGATAGGAATAAGGTAATAACTCAGACCTTACTCACTCCTGAGATTATGGTTGAGCTTATATCTCTCATTGATGAAGGGAAGATAAGCGGAAGGATGGCCAAAGATATTCTGCCAGAACTTATAGATAAAGGTACTTCTCCAAAGAAGATAATAGAAGAGAAGAATCTGGTACAGATTACTGACACCTCTACTCTACTTTCTGTGATAGATCAAGTTCTGAAAGAGAACGAAGAGGTGGTAGAAGAGTACAGGAAGGGTAAGGAAAAGTCCTTCATGTTCCTCGTGGGACAGGTAATGAAACTGACTAAGGGCAAAGCCAACCCTAAACTGGTGAATGAGCTATTAAAGAAGGCATTGGGATAAAGATACTGATTGTCAGTAATGGATACTGTGAAGACGATATAGCATTGAGATTGGCGCTTTCTCTAAATAGATACTATCGTACTGAAGATATTGCAGTATTTCCTATGGTTGGTGAGGGTAAGAGGTTTGGGGGATATGAGTTTCCGGTTTTATTTAAGGGGTCTTCTCTCCCCAGTGGTGGTTTTGGTTTTAGAGTTGGGCTGTCTCTCTTTAAGGAAGATGTAAAAAGTGGATTATTCAGAGATTTGATATATATGTATAAGACTCTTAAAAGCATAAGACCTGATATTGTGATCTCTATAGGGGATCCATTTAACCTTATATTTACCTATCTGGGAACTGGCAAGAAGGTCTTCTTTGTATCTACTGATCAGGGGCATTCCGCTTGGGTAAATGGCTTCAGCGGTATAGAATTGATAATTATTAAACAGTTTGCCCTGTGGACATTTACCAGAGATAGAAAGACTGAAGAGTTTCTGTTAGAGAAAGGTATAGATAATGTCAGATATCTCGGTAATCCTCTAATGGACTGTGTAGAAGATCCTAAGTTCTTTCTACCCGAAGGGATAACCTTACTACCAGGGACAAGGAGAGACTGCGGAAGGAATCTACTTTTCCTTTTAGAGGTAATTAAGAAGATAGAGAAGCCTTTTAAATACTATGTTCCTGTAAATGCCAACTCTGAACCTTTCATTATAGAGGTATTGAGAGAGAAAAATTATAAGTTGTTAGACTGGGATTACGGGTATAAGATAGAAGAACCCTTAGAGATCTATGTGGGAAGAGGAACCTTCTCTGAAATGGTCTCTTCTAGCCTATTGGTGATAGGGCTTTCTGGAAGTGGCAATGAACAGTCTGCTGGATTAGGTAAACCTGTAATCAGTTTCTATATAGAGGGGATTCAATTTAATAAGAAGTTCATATCAGAACAAAAAAGACTACTCGATGAGTCACTTATTCTGGTTGATACAGATTCTGCAGGGAAAGTTATAAACAGTCTTCTCTCCGATCCTTTAGAATTAAAGAAGAGAGGGGAAATAGGAAAGTTTAGGATGGGAGAGAAGGGAGCCATACCTAAAATAGCCCAGTTCATAAAGGATTATTGGGATGAAAATAGGAGATAGAATAGTTCTGGACATAGAGAAGATAGTATGGGAAGGAAAGGGATTGGGCTATTATAATGGCCAGGTAGTAATGACTGATTACGTCTTACCGGGAGAAAGGGTAAGGTTAGTTATAGAAGATGTCAAAAAGGACTACGCTATTGGTTCATTGATAGATGTTATAGAACCTTCGAAGGAGAGAATAGCGCCGAGATGTAAGCACTACTATCAGTGTGGAGGTTGTAGTTTCCAGCATACAAGCTATGAGTATCAGTTAAGATTGAAGAAGATGTCATCTTTGGAGGTTATGTCACGTATTCTGGGTAGAGAGATTAGTGGAGAGGGTCCAGTAAAATCTTATAATCCCTGGTATTATAGGAATAAGGCTCAGTTTCCAATAGCCAGGGAAAAGGGAAAGGTTTTGGGAGGATTTTACAAAAAGGGGACTCATGAGATAGTAGATCTTTCAGAGTGTCCACTTCATCCTCCAGTGTTTATCGACATACTTAAATGGGTGAAGGATAATGTCAGTAAAAGGAACCTTGATCTTAGGTACCTCTATATAAGACAGGGAACCTCTGGAGATATTATGGTAACTTTTGTAGTATGGGAAAGGATGAAGAATAGCAAAGAACTAGCTTTATCACTTATTAAAGCCTTTCCTGAAGTGGTCAGTGTCTATGAGAATGTAAACAGGTCCAAGGGTAATGTTATACTTGGGGATAGCTTTTATCTTATAGAGGGAAAAGAGAAACTCGAGCAGAAGATAGGCGATATAGTCTTTATGGTATCTCCAGGGTCATTCTTCCAGGTGAATGTACAGCAGTTGAAAGTTATAACAGATTACATTATAGATATTCTCTCTCCTTACAGAGGAGGGGTCTTCGTTGATGGATATGCAGGTGTTGGGACATTTAGTTTACCACTTTCCAAGTCTTCTAGATATGGTTACAGCATAGAGGAGAATCCGATAGCGGTAAATGATGCTATAGATAACATCAACATTAACAGGATCCACAATGTCAGGGTCAGGAAGGGTAAGACAGAGTTTGAAGTAAAAAGGATACTGAAAAATGAATCTTTTGATTATCTTCTGGTTGATCCTCCAAGAAAAGGGTTAGATAAAGAATTTTCTACATTCCTGTCCCAGATAGATATAGGATTAATTATCTATATATCCTGTAACCCTAGCACCTTAGCTCGTGACATAAAGATATTAGAGTCTGGTAATTTTGTGTTGAAGAAGTTGAGAGGATTTGATCTCTTTCCTCAAACTGCCCACATTGAATATGTGGCTGTTTTAGAGAGGAGGTAATAGTTATGAATTTTGTTCATCTGCATCTCCACTCTGAGTATAGTTTATTAGATGGGGCATGCAGGATAGATGACCTCGTTGAGGAGTTGGAAAGGTTAGAGATGCCTGCATGTGCCATTACCGATCATGGTAATATGTATGGCATAATAAAGTTTTATAAGAAAGCCAAAGCGAAAGGTATAAAACCTATAATAGGTTGTGAGATATATGTTTCTCCTGGAGATATGACCGAGAAGAATCCACAGGAGGAAAATCATCACCTGGTTCTTCTTGCTATGGATGAGACAGGGTATAAAAATCTTACAAGGATAGTTAGTATAGCTTATCTCAATGGATTTTATTATAAACCTAGGGCAGATAAGTCTCTACTTGAAAAGTATAATGAGGGTATAATAGCCCTTTCTTCCTGTATACAGGGAGAGATTTCCAAGCTTATACTTAAGGGTGATATAAATGGAGCAAAGTCTGTTATAGATTGGTATAGAAATGTCTTTAAAGATAGGTTTTATCTAGAGCTTCAAGACCATGGTATGGAGGAAGAGGAAAGAGTCAATGAAGTAATGAAGAGATTAGCAAGAGAGATGAATGTCCCTCTTGTTATCACAAATGATGTCCATTATCTTAGAAAAGAGGACGCTCTATACCATGATATCCTTTTAGGAGTTCAAACAAATAAAAAGATAGATGACCCCGATAAAATGAGATTTCCCACCAACGAGTTTTATTTCAAAACCAGGGAGGAGATGGAGGGGCTTTTTCGGGATGTACCTGAAGCTCTTGAGAATACATTAGAGATAGCGGACAGGTGTAACTTAGAGTTGACCTTTGGCAAATATCACATCCCAGACTATCCCATACCAGAAGGTGAGACTGTAGTCAGCTATTTCAGGAAGCTGGTAGAAGACGGCTTTAAGAAGAGATATGGAGATAATCCTTCTAAAGAGGCAAGAGAGAGACTGGAGAAGGAACTGTCAGTAATTGAAATGATGGGATTTCCAGGCTACTTCCTTATAGTCTGGGATGTTGTCCACTTTGCCAAGACTCATAATATAATGGTGGGACCTGGAAGGGGTAGCGCAGCTGGTAGTATGGTATCCTATTGTTTAGGGATTACCGACGTGGAACCTTTAGGTATGGGACTTCTATTTGAGAGATTTTTGAATCCAGAAAGGATAAGTATGCCAGATATAGACATAGATTTTGCTGATGAGAAGAGGCAGGAGGTCATAAGATATGTCACAGAAAAGTATGGCTCAGATAAAGTATGCCAGATCATCACATTTGGAACTATGGCGGCCAGAGCGGCGGTTAGAGATGTAGGAAGAGTACTTAATATACCTTACGCTGATGTTGATAGATTGGCAAAACTCATCCCCTTTGGAAGTTCTATCTCAGAGGCCTTAGAGTCTTCGCCTGAGTTGAGAGAGCTCTATGAGCGTGAAGAATGGGCTAGAAATATTCTTAACTTTGCTAAGAGGCTAGAGGGAATGCCAAGGCATGCATCAACACATGCAGCTGGAGTAGTTATATCCAAATTTCCTCTTATGGATCTGGTCCCTCTTCAGAGAGGACCAGAGGGAGATGTGATGACCCAATTCGAGATGGGTGATCTTGAAGAGTTGGGACTTCTGAAGATGGACTTCCTAGGCTTGAGGACACTCACTCTTCTAGAGAATACTATAAAGATCATTAAAGACACAACGGGAGAAAATATAGAGCTGAATAAGATACCAATGGATGATAGAAAGACTTATAAACTTTTGCAGGAAGGAGAGACAGTTGGAGTCTTTCAGCTTGAAAGTTCTGGTATGAGGAATTTGTTAAGGGATATGAAGCCAGAATCTTTTGAAGATATAAGCTCCGTACTTGCGCTTTACCGTCCTGGGCCGTTGGGAAGCGGTATGGTTAGTGACTTTATAAGGCGTAAGAGAGGAGAGGAACCTATAGAATATCCTCATCCTATGCTGGAACCAATTCTTAAAGACACATACGGAGTGATAGTCTACCAGGAACAGGTAATGCAGATAGCTAATGTAATGGCAGGTTTTACACTTGGGGAAGCAGATCTTCTCAGAAGGGCAATGGGTAAAAAGTTACCCGAAGTCCTGGCTCAGCAGAGAAACAGGTTTTTGACGGGAGCATTGGAGAGAGGCATTCCTGAAGAAATAGCTAATCATGTATTTGACCTGATGGAATACTTTGCAGGTTATGGATTCAATAAGTCACATACTGTAGCCTACGGTTTGCTAGCGTATCAGTCCGCCTACTTAAAAGCCCATTATCCTCTGGCATATATGACAGCACTTCTTATGAGCGTTGAGGGGAATACTGCTAAAATTGCTAGGTATGTTCAAGAGGCAAGACGAATGGGCATAAGAATATTACCTCCAGATATCAACGAGAGTAATGTCCACTTCACTCCGGTAGGAAACAGTATAAGGTTTGGTCTGGCAGCTATAAAAAATGTAGGGGAAGGAGCAGTGGAGGCAATCTTAGAGGTAAGGCAGAAGGGAGGTAAATTCAAAAGTCTAGAGGATTTTCTTAGTAGAATAGATACGAAGAGGGTCAACAAGAAGGTTATAGAAAGCCTTATAAAAGCAGGCGCATTTGATTCTCTTGGTAGAAGCAGGGCAGAACTTTTGGCAATGTTTGAACAGTATCAGGAGAAGAAGAGTAGGGAGAAGGGTAAGAGGAAAAATCTCTTTGAGCCAGAAGGATTGAAAGTTGAACCAATCCCTACTATAGAAGAATTTCCGATAGAAGAAATTCTAGCTATGGAAAAGGACCTTATAGGCCTTTACATATCTGATAATCCCTTACTTCACTATATAGAAGATTTGAAGGAGCGGGTTTCCTGTAACATAGAAGATATAGAGGATTTTGAAGATGAAGCGCTGGTGACCATAGGCGGTGTGGTTTCCGGAGTGAAACTGGTAGATACCAAGAATGGCAAGATGGGTTTCTTGCAGTTAGAAGATCTTTCAGGCAGTATAGAAGTTGTTGTCTTTCCGAAGACCCTCAAAGAGATAAAGAAGGATATTGAGAACTCTACCAATATATTCATAGTTGAGGGTAAGATTAATAAGAAAGAAGAAGAGGTAAAGGTTATTGCAGATAAGATCTATCTTCTTGGAAGGTCCTTCTACAGTAACAAGATCAGAAGCTTACACATAAATATCAAAGAAGACAGGTGCGATGATTCTCTCTTATTCAGACTTAAAAGTGTCCTCTCAGAGTATCCGGGAGATCTTCCCGTTATAGTTCATCTTGTTAATGATATAGAGATCTGTAAGATAGCCCTTGGTAACGAATTTAAAGTAAAAGAATCAGGAAAGTTATTAGGAGAATTACAATCTATATTTGGAGCGTCAAATGTCTGGATTGAATAATGTCTGGGATGTAATAATCGTAGGAAGCGGTATTGCAGGACTATATACTGCCTTAAATGTAAGGGAAGGGGTTAAGGTTCTTGTAGTCACTAAAGGCGATATCAGGGAGAGTAATTCTTATAATGCCCAAGGGGGGATAGCTGCTGCTATAGGGGAAGATGATAGTCCAGATATCCATTTTCAAGATACTATAAGGGCTGGAGATGGTCTATGTAATCCAGATGCTGTAAAGATACTGGTTTATAATGCACCCAGTATAGTTGAGGATCTTATCAGGCTTGGCGTAGAATTTGATAGAGACGAAAACGGGAGATTGGATTTAGGAAGAGAAGGTGCTCATTCTAGAAGAAGGGTTCTCCACAGCAGGGGTGACTCTACAGGAAAGGCTATTATGGATGTGCTTATAAGACATACCTTGGAAAGAGAAATTCCTGTTAGAGATCAGGTTATGGTTGTAGATTTGATCGTAGAAGATGGGATATGTAAGGGGATTCTTGTCTGGGATGGAAGAGAAGAAGAGATCTATCCTATATTTTCTAAAGCGATAATTTTAGCTACTGGTGGCATAGGTCAGATATATCCATTTACAACTAATCCAGCTGTGGCTTGTGGCGATGGACTGGCTATTGCATATAATGCTGGGGCAGAGTTATGTGATATGGAATTTGTCCAGTTCCACCCTACAGTATTGAAACATCCATCAGCTCCTCCGCTGTTAATTACGGAGTCGATCAGGGGAGAGGGTGGAGTCTTGAGAAATATCAACGGAGAGAGGTTTGTCCCCAAATATCATGAGATGGGGGAGCTTGCCCCAAGGGATGTTGTCTCAAGGATCATTATGGATGAGATGGAAAGGACAAATTCGGACTATGTTTATCTTGACATAACACATCTTCCAAAAGATTTTATCCTCTCCCACTTTCCTATGATATATAGCGAGTGTCTAAAATATGGTATAGACATTACCAGGGATTACATCCCTGTAGCTCCAGGAGCCCACTATATGATGGGAGGCATAAGGACAAATCTTAGGGGGGAAACCAGTATAAAGGGTTTATACGCCTGTGGTGAATGTGCTGGAACTGGGATACATGGTGCAAATAGAATGGCAAGTAACTCTTTGCTAGAGGGTCTAGTTTTTGGTAAAATTATAGCTCAAGAGGTTTCTAACTATGTATTCAACAACGGAGATATAGAGGTTATAAGAGGTATAAAGGCTTTGGATAAGAAGATATATAAGGATGAGGCTCTAGGTGAATTTAGATACAGGATGCAGTCTCTTATGTGGAAGTACTGTGGAATCAGAAGGGAAGAGAAGGGGCTGAGGTTCTTGATAGAAGAGTTAGAAAAGATACAGACAGAGGTAATGGATGTACCGGTTAACAATTTTAAAGATGTTGAGACTAAAAATATGCTCCTACTTGCAAAGCTGATTGCTGAGAGCGCCTTAGAGAGAAAGGAAAGTAGAGGTGCCCATTTTAGGATCGACTATCCTTATAGAGACGATATTTACTGGCAAAAACATATTATAAAGAAGAAAGGAAGGCTATGAATAGCATATCTAGGATAATATCATTAGCTTTAGAAGAGGACATAGGAATCGGAGATATAACAACAGATCTTATTATAGATGAGGGGCTTAAGGGTAAGGCTTATATAAAATGTAAGGAGAGAGGGATTCTTTGTGGTTGTGAAGTAGTAAAAGAGGTCTTTCGTACTATTGATGAGAGCCTGATATTGGAATTTTTGAAATCAGATGGAGAAGAGATATATCCGGGAGAAAAGGTGATGTTTATAAAGGGAAAGGTAAAGAGTATACTCAAGGGAGAAAGAGTTTCCCTTAACTTCCTTTCGCATCTTTCCGGTATTGCTACAGCAACTAACAAGTTTGTTAAATTACTTCCTCCTTCGGTTAAGATCCTTGACACCAGGAAGACTCTACCCGGTTTAAGATTTTTAGAAAAGTATGCTGTAAGAGTAGGGGGAGGAAAGAATCACAGATTCGGTTTATACGATGGGATCTTAATAAAAGATAATCACATAATAGCGGCTGGAGGAGTAAAGAAGGCTTTAGAAATAGCCAAAAGAAATGCTCCACACTATATGAAGATAGAGATAGAGGCAGCCTCTCTTGAAGATGTAAAAGAGGCTTTGGAGGGTGGGGCAGATATAATCCTTCTAGATAATATGAGTATAGATCAGATAAAAGAGGCGATTAAAATAATAAGTGGTAGGGCACAGGTTGAAGTCTCAGGAGGTATAAATAGTGATAATATCGAACAGCTTGTAGGGCTACCTATAGATTTTATATCTATAGGTGCTATTACTCATTCTGCAAAGGCTATAGACTTTTCTCTAACGCTGGAGGATTCTATTGAGTAAAGAATTAGCATTGGAATTACATAGATATCTGAAGGGAAAACTCTCTATAGAATCCAAAGTGGATGTTTTAGATAAGAATGATCTCAGCTTGGTATATACACCTGGGGTAGGGTTTGTTTCTCAGGAGATAGCCAAAGATAGGGGTAAAGTTTATGATTATACTTGGAAGAGCAATACAGTTGCGGTAGTAAGTGATGGAAGTGCAGTATTAGGGCTAGGTAATGTTGGACCAGAATCTGCTCTTCCAGTTATGGAAGGGAAAGCCCTGCTCATAAAGAAGTTCGCCGGAGTAAATGCCGTCCCTATATGTATAAGGTCAAAATCCTGGGAGGAGACAGTAGAGATAGTGTGTTCTATTGCACCTACGTTTGGGCTTATCCTGCTTGAGGACATAAAAGCTCCTGAGTGTTTCAGGGTTGAGGAGTCCCTGAGTGAGAGGTTGGATATTCCATTCTTTCATGATGATCAGCACGGAACAGCGGTTGCAGTCCTAGCAGGCCTGATAAATGCATTGAAGGTGGTGAAAAAGGAGAAAGAAGATGTTAAGGTTGTTATATCCGGGGCAGGTGCAGCAGGTACAGCAGTTACTTATCTTCTACTGGATTTTGGCTTTAAACATATAATCATCTGTGATAGTAAGGGGATTATAAATGAAAATAGAAAAGACCTAAATGAAGATAAATTTAGACTTGCTCAGAAGACAAATCCAGAGAAACTATCAGGTGAGTTGAAGGATGCAATAAAAGGGGCAGATATATTTATAGGACTATCAGCTCCAGGTATTGTCAGTAAAGATATGATAATGAGTATGGCATCTTATCCAATAGTCTTTGCTATGGCTAATCCAATACCGGAGATAGATTATAATGAGGCACTTTCTGCTGGTGCCAGGGTTGTAGCTACCGGTAGATCAGACTATCCAAATCAGATAAATAATCTCCTGGTTTTCCCAGGGCTAATAAAAGGTGCACTCAAGTCGGGAAGAAGGATTGATAGCAAGATAAAGATAGAATCTGCCAAGGCGATAGCAAGCCTAGTGACAGAAGAAGAATTAGAGAGAGGCATTATAATTCCAAGTCCATTTAATCCTCTGGTAGTGGAGAAAGTGGCAGAGGTTTTTGTATAGTAGTTAATACTGATTGACCTGAAATTTATTTCCGTATCTCCTTCTTAGGCGCCTAAGTAATTATATCTTATCTGTAGTTCAATATAAAATTAAATTTCTTTCTCGATTAATAATTTATTTTCATTAATACGACATCTTGTTTCATATTGAATTTAATCTTATAATCTAAGATAAAGGATAAGAGAAAGGAGGAAGGGCAAGATGGAAAGTGAGGTCATGGATCTCAGGTTAGCAGTCTATGATAGTATAAAGCGGGCTATCCTCAATAGAGACCTGCAGAGTGGAATGAAGCTTACAGTAGAGGACCTCACAAGGAGATTTAATGTAAGTCCTACGCCTATAAAGGAGGCACTTATAGCGCTTGAGAAAGAGGGATTGGTACAGAATATTCCTAGACGTGGAGCCTTTGTCTCTGTATTGACACTAAAAGATATCGAAGAGATATATACACTTAGGGAGTATCTAGAAGGTCTATGTGGTAGAAGAGTGACTGAGAAGATAAATGATACTGGCATCTTGAGACTAAACACCATAATAAGTGATTCTGAAAGGTATGCCAAAAGTAGTGACTTCATAAAATATGAAGAAGCAGATAGAAATTTCCATACAGTCTTGAGAGAACTTACCGAGGATAAAAGGCTCATATATTTCCTCTCTATACTGGATGATCAGCTGAGATTAGTCCTGCCAATAGTCTGTACATTACCAGGTAGGCTTGAAAGTTCTCTTCAGGAACACAAGAAGATATTGCAAAACCTAGAAAAGAGAAATGTACAGAATGTGGAATTTTACTGTAGGGAACATATAAGATTAGAAAAAGAATCTGCCCTGGCAGAGCTAAGGTTGAGAGGACTAAAAGAGAGCTAGGTTTAATATTTATTGAAGACTTTTAAGAACCTGTTATAATTTTATTGAAGAATCTTATATCAAGGATGGGAGGTTTTTTATGCTTCTTGAAAAGATAAACAGAGACTATATCGAGGCAAAGAAGGCTAGAGATACCTTGAGAGAAAGTGTATTAAATCTACTTAAGTCTAATATCAAGTATAAGGAGATAGAAGCCAAGGGTAAAGGCAGGACTTTAGAGGATAGTGATATCATAGAACTTATAAAGCAGGAGATAAAAAGAAGAAGAGAATCCATAGAGCTCTATAAACATGGTGGAAGATTAGAGCTTGCTGAAAAGGAATCCGAAGAATTAAAGATACTACAGGGATATCTTCCAGAGCAACTTTCAGAGGAAGATATTAGAGCAACTTTACAAAGGATTATAAAAGATGTAGGGGCTGTTAATGTAAAAGACCTTGGTAGGGTGATGAAAGAGGCAATGAAGGATTTAAAAGGTAAGGCTGAGGGTGAGACTGTAAGAAGAATTGCAGAAGAGATATTGAGAGAAAAAGAGGGAGGTAATGGCTGATTTTATTCTAGAGGTAGAGAATATAAAGAAGTATTATGGACCGGTTAAGGCTGTTGATGGGGTTAGTTTTAAGGTAAAACAGGGATCTATCTTTACTCTCCTTGGCCCTAATGGGGCAGGAAAGACCACCACCATAGAGATCATAGAGGGTCTAAGGATACCAGATGAAGGAAGAATTATCTTTATGGGAGAAGAGATAACTAGGGTAGGGAATAAACAGAAAGAGTATATAGGTGTCTCTCTGCAGGAAACTAATCTTATCCCTTACCTTACCGTTAGAGAGACTTTGGATATGTTTAAGACCATCTTCCCGAGGTCACTTGATGTTGATGAGGTTTTAAGGATGGTATCTCTGGAAGATAAGGGAAATACATATATAAAAAATCTATCCGGTGGTCAAAAGCAGAGACTTGTGATTGGACTGGCTATGATTAATGACCCTTTGATACTGTTTCTGGACGAGCCCACAACAGGTCTTGATCCACAGGCTCGAAGGAATACTTGGGATTTACTCCTTGACCTGAAGAGAAAAGGGAAAACTATAATACTTACAACTCATTATATGGAAGAAGCGGAGTTTCTATCTGACTGGGTCTGCATAATGGATCGTGGGAAGATAATAAAAGAAGGAGACCCGCAGAGTCTTATAAGAGATCTGGAAAAGGAGAGTCTTATAGAGGTCGAGCTTGAAGCTAATTCAGTAATGATAGAGAGACTTAGCAGTGCAGGCCTGGAACCTGTATATGATAAGAAACATAAGAGACTCTTATTAAAGACAAATGATATACTGGCTACTATTGAACTCCTTCTGAGACTCTCTAAAGAAAGTTCTCTTCAGATAAAGGATGTTGTGATAAGACAGCCCAATCTTGAGGACGTATTCCTATCTCTTACTGGTAGGTCTTTGAGGGAAGAGTAATGCAGATAATTAGATTAGCTAACTATTTTTTCAAGTCTCTTGTGAGGGAAAAGCTTGATCTATTCTGGCTTATAATATTTCCAGTTATTCTTTTTGTGATCCTGATGCTCATCTTTCCATCTATATATGAACCTAAGGATGTAACTTTTAATCTGACATTACTCTCTCAAAAGGGAACTTTTGCAGAGATTATAGAGAGAGTCTTCAAAGAGCTCAGTAAAGGGGAAAACAGGATATTTAGACTTTCGTTGGTTCAGAATTCAGAAGAGAATCTGAAAAGAGAATTAGAAAAACTTAAAGCGAGAAAGGTTAATCTTATTGTGGAGATACCGGAAGGATTTGATGCTCAGATGTTAAATTTCTTTATGTTAAAGGGTCTGGGAGTATCTCCATCTCCTCCTGTTATCAATGTCTACTCTCTAAAATACGATACATCTTCAGAGTCTGCATATCTTATAGTGAAGAACATATTGGAGAAGTTAGAGTTTGAATTTATTAGAAAAGCCGGATATCAGTTGAGGAGGATTGAAAGTGAGACGGAGATTGTTGGTACAAAGAGTACATTCTCCTATATAGATTTTATTTATCCTGGAATAGTGATATTTGTTATCTTTATGACAGGACTCTTTGGTATAGGTATGGATCTGGTATGGCTTAAAGAGACTGGAATCTTGAAGAGGATAAGTGTTACCGTACTGCCTAAGTCGAGATTTATCATCTCATACATAATCTCCAAGATCTACCTCATCATAATTCAAGTGACACTTATTACTTTAATGGCGAAGTTCGTATACAAGACCACCATCGATCCTTTATCTCTCCCATTTATAGGTTATACTGCACTTACAGTGCTTTGTCTTTCTTCGCTTGGCTTCTTCCTTGCTTCTGTTTCTAAAACTACCGGTAGTGCCAATGCCATAAGTCAGATATTAAATTTTCCATTACAGTTTCTAGGTGGGATATACTTTCCTGTTACAGGTGTCCCTTGGGCTATAAGGTGGATTGTTCTCATTAACCCTATTACATATCTGGCTTCTGGTATAAGAGACGCTTTGGGAATAATGAAATCTCCATATCCTTTCTATCTCACTATAACTGTTCCTGCTCTCTGGATCATCTTCTGTCTAATATTTACAATAAAGAGATTTAGGTTGGAGGAGACTTAGATGAGAGTCATATGGAAACTTTTTCTGGCTACAATTAAGACCTTTTACAGGGATAGGATGACATTCTTTTTCACCTTAATATTTCCATTTATGTTTGTCATTATATTTGGCTTTGTATTTGGCATGGGTTCATCGGGAGGCGACAATAAACTTCTAGTAGGAGTACTGTCATCTGATAAGAGACTCCTTGAGGTGATAAACAACATAGATAACTTAGAGGCTAAAGGGTTTGACAGTATTGAGAGTATCAAACTGGCTATTATTAATGGTAGTATAGATGCAGGAGCAATTTATGATGGTGATAAGCTCAGACTTATACTGAATCTTACTACTATGCAGAGGAATCCTTTTAGTAGGATGTTAGGGGAGACTATAGCCGATCGGCTCACCAAGAGTAATTTAAGGATCGATAAGATAATGGATCTAAACCTAAATGCTATAGAGCCTGGGAAGGTTGTGACTACACAGCTTGGGTATATGATACCCGGAGTAGTGGCAATTTCTATCTTTAATGGTGCCCTATTCTCTATGGTTTCAATCTTCTGCGACTATAAAAAGAGAGGAATACTCAAGAGATTTAATGTTACTCCTATAAGAGGATACCAGTTTATAGTGGGAATGATATTGGGTAGATTTGTAGTTACTATCCTTTCAGCAACAGCGGTACTGTTATTTTCCCAGCTAGTATTCAAGGTTCAGTTCAGTATAAACTGGACATTGTATCTTATTACTGCCAGTACCAGTATTCTTGGAATGATGGCTTTGGGGATACTAATAAGCAGTATCTTTACTGAGCCTAGTGTGGCTGGAAATGTGGGCTCCTTACTTATGACAGTTATGATCTTCTTTTCTGGAGTATACTTCCCATTAGAATTTCTTCCAAAATATCTCAGAAGGATTGGGGAGATACTGCCACTTGGCTATATAGCCAGAAGTATAAGAATCTCTACCGGAGTGGAGAGTGGAACTATCGCATTTGTTTTGAATACATCTCTTGGTATGACTATCGCATTTTTTACATTTGTCTTTATATTTGGAAGTAAACTGCTTAAGGCTGAATAGATAAGATCCATCTGGCTATATCCTCTATTACCTCCTCCGGTATATTTCCCGATTTATAGTATTCCTCAATGCTTGATTTCCCCTCTCCAGAGATGAACAGGTGGTTCAGTCCTTTATAGAGTTTAAAGGATACATTGGGCTTATCCTTTAGCTCATTTTTCCAGATATTAAATTCCTCTAGAGTAACTTGAAAATCTCTTTCTCCCTGAAGTATAAGCACTGGGATAGTCATCCCTTTAAGAGTCTTTAAGGGGTCATAACTCATTAGGTCTAACCAGTAAGAACCTGGGGCTCCTAGGATAGATTCGTTTCTTTCTATCTCCTGAGATTTGACCTTATTTACCTGATTCTCTATTTCTTCTATCTCTCTTTTTTCCTCCTCGGTTATCTTGTCATCTAAAGAGGCAAGATATCTTGCCTGCTTAGGTATAAGTTCTAGTAAATCATTGATCGTTCCAGCTAGGATAATGATACCTCTCAACTTATCTGTTCTTTCTGCTATTCTTGGAGCTAACATACCCCCTAAACTATGTCCTAGGAGAAATATCCTATCCTTGTCTATCTCTTTTCTCTGATAGAGTAATTCTATAGCACTAATAGCATCTTCTATAGTCTCTTCTTTTACAGTAAAACCTTCTACTAAAGCCTTTTCTCCATAATATCTAGTCCTTTTTTCATACCTTAAAACAGCTATCCCTTTGGAAGCTAGTCCTAGTGCTAGATCTTTAAAAGGTTTATTAGGTCCTATGGTTTCATCTCTATCTTGAGGCCCAGAGCCATGAACCAAAATCACTGCGGGGCAGGATTTTTCACCCCTAGGTAACGTCAAGGTAGCTGGTAATTTCCAGCCGTTAGATTCGATGGTTACTTCTATCTCCGTATAACTATCCGGGGTCACATATGGAGGTATCTTATAAGTAGCCTTAAATTGTGGCTGCAAGAAGTATAAGCCGGCAATCTTTGATTCATGGTCTAGTACTATCTGTATTCCCAGAGTGCCAAGTTCAAAGTCGCAGGTCAAAATAGATACCTTATATCCCTGAATTTCGGTAATTTTTATATCGATGATACCATTAAATTTACCCATGGTAGAGAGAATACCCTTCCATATGGATTCTAACGTTTCTTTAGGAATAGCTTGTGCCAGCTCTTTAGTAAAGAAATTACTTGTTCTGGCAAAGTCTCCTTTGGCTAAAAGACTTACAAAGTTCTTACCAATATCCTCTATAGTAAGCTCATCTGAGTAAGTAATACCGTACAGCACAAGCATTGAAATAGCTAGAAAAAGAACGATAAATAACTTCATAGATGCCTCCTCTTTAAAATTCTTATCTACTAACCGCTACACTCCATGAATCATACCACTGCATAAAGTCATTGTAAAGTTTGCTATATTCTCTACGCAGGAGGTCATAGAGTCTTGCATTCTCTATAGCTATGGCAGCAGAATTTGCTAAAGCGGTAAGAAATTCAACTTCGCTCTTCGCAAAAGTATGGGGTTTATCTGTATATACTCTCATAACACCTATTATTCTGTCCTTAAGTTGTAGGGGAACACAGAGTACAGACTTTATTCCTTCTTTTTTAGCCTCTTCTGGATATTGGAATCTTGGATCAGTTGTGGCATCTTTGATCTTAACTATGTTGCCCTTTAGAACTTCTGCATCGATAAGACTTTTATCTATCTCTACTGCACCTTTCTTTAGATAATCTTCGCTTAAACCATAGGCTGATGCTATTCTGAGAGTCTTCTTGTCCTCATTTATAAGCCTTATGGAACAGGCTTTTACTCCCATAGTTTTAACGGTATTTTCTGTGATCAGTTTCAAGACTTCATCTAAATCCAAGGTAGAAGTAATGGTTCTAGTTATTTGGTACAGCGTATTATAATACTGTACCTTTCCCTTTCTCATCATTATCACCCCCTTTCTGGCAAGGATTTTTAGATAAATATATCACAGACTTTGTATCAAGTCTATATATATGGTCCCCTGGTTCTTCCTCTCCTCCTTTAATTCTACCAGGTACATCTGGATTAACTCTAGGGGAGGCTCAGGCGTGACACTTTTATCCCCACTAAAGACCTCCAAACTGGACAAATCCAGTTCTAGATATCTCCATCCTTCCCAGTCTATTCCTTTAGTAGCGGAAGTAAAATTCCCTACCCATAATCTTCCATAGCTATCTCTAAATAATCCCCTTAGCCAGTGACCACTGTTGTCACCGTATACATATAGACCGATCTTTCTACCTTCTTTTGGTATTGGGATATTGAGATTTATATATACAAAACTTGTAGCTCCCTTTGTTAGAGAGTAGTCAAGCCTTAGCGACCTTCTACCACTTATATATTGAGAATCTGAGATGGATACCTTGGTCTGGTTAAAATCAAAACCACTTCCAGATATAGAGACTAGGAAGTTGTTTTCAAAGTCCTCTAGTATTTTAGAGGACCTTTGTACTGAAACAATAGTAACTTCTGATTCTGCCCTTAATCCATTAAGCTCGGCGATTACTTTCCCGCTGCTAGAAATATTGGCATAAAAAGTTCCGTCATCTGTAATTTTTCCGTTTAAACCCTCCAACTTCCATATAACTTTCTTTTGATCAATGGGAAATGTATTCCCATATATATCCTGCAAGAGTAATCTGAAACTATAGGTATCTCCCTCTTTTATAGTCAGTCGTTTGGGGTGTAAGGAGAGTAATCTGGCTTCTCCTGAAAGTACAGATGTTCTTACAATAATCGCGTTAGCTATCGCCCTTTCTCTTCCGTCTGAAGGGGTATTCATTATGTTGTCATTAATTACTATCTGACTAGAACCGCCACCATCTAGTGTTAAAGCATCTCTCATACCGATAGTTTTTAGATAATTTGCCAACTCCAAATAGGTCATACCAGCACTCCGAGGATTTCTTCCATCAATCACCAAGAAGTAGGCTTTATCATTGCTGTCTATTGCTACTGCTGTTATTGGATTTTTCCTCTCAGTTATCTCCTGAGAAAGGGGTTGTTCACCAGTAGACCCGAAGACTATGTTACCATCTTTTAACAGAATCGCCCCTCCACCTATAGCCTGTAAGATGTCGACGGGAGGATTTAGTCTTGTGACTATTCTTACCTCATCGCCTGGCTTTAGATAGGGAAGATACGTAAGGGCTCTTCCTCCGAGAGATAGAATACCGCCCTTAGCTGGTATAATAGAACTACTTGTACCATAAAATATATTTCTTACCCTTGCCGTTATCACCCCGGAGGCAGGTAGAGGTTGAGAAAAATCTAGAAGCTCTATATCTATTCCGGCGAAGGCTCCATTTGATATTGTTGTACTTTTACCAAATTTATCTGTAAATAGCACTGCCTCATTACCACCTCTCGGAGTATTTAAGTTGGTTATCGGAATAACTCCATATTTAGTTTCTATATTGATATCAAGACTAAATAGAGAAATGATGGGCCTTCCATCTCTGGTGATGGCAAAGGCTCCTCTAGCAATTGGCAGTTTGATAAGCTCTCCATTAGTCACCATAAAATTTATTATCATCCCTGTATTCGGATCGAAAAAATCTCCATTTATAGCTAGAGTTGCCCTGTTTCTCTTGGCTATAGAACTCAAAACTTCCCTCTGCATAAGAGTATCTTTGGCAAGAGAAGTCTCCAGTTTTATGAAAGGACTTGTAAGATCCACCTCTACAGTATGGATGATCAAAGGAAGATTATCTGTTTTGGAGACGGTATAATTCAACCCAGGAGCTATAAAAATCTGATCAACTAAGCTCTGGGCATAAAGATCAGTATATAAAAACAGTATTAGAATAACTGATATTATGATAACTCTAAAGAATCTCACGGGTTTTAGACTATTCCGATATCTTTATAGAACAGGGGATAAGCCTCACATAGGGCTCTAACTCTACCCTTCAGGACCTCTTTATCTTCTTCTTTCCTTAAACATTTAGCTATTATATCTCCTATCTCTCTCATCTCAGATTCTTTCATCCCTCTCGTTGTTACTGCAGGTGTACCTATTCTAATCCCACTGGAGATTGTGGGTGGCTGTGGATCAAAGGGAATCGCATTCTTATTAACGGTAATACCAATATCTTCTAATAATCTTTCAGCCTCTTTACCCGTTAAGCCAAATGGTCTTACATCTACCAACATAAGATGGTTATCAGTTCCACCTGAGACAAGCCTGAAACCATTCTCCAACAAGGTCTCTGCTAATACCTTTGCATTCTTTACTATCTGATTTTGATAAGCTCTGAACTCTGAAGTCATTGCTTCTTTCAACGCTACTGCCTTTGCTGCTATAATGTGCATAAGTGGACCTCCTTGGGTTCCTGGGAATATAGCCTTATCTATAGCTTTGGCATACTCAGATTTACAGAGTATAAGGCCACTCCTTGGACCTCTTAAAGTCTTATGGGTAGTGGTCGTGACAAATTCCGCCCACGGGACAGGACTAGGATGAATCTCAGCTGCCACAAGTCCGGCAATATGTGCCATATCAACCATTAATAGAGCCCCAACTTCTTTAGCTATCTCTGAGAATTTCCCAAAGTCTATAATCCTTGGATAGGCACTTGCTCCTGCTACTATAAGTTTTGGCTTTGTCTCTCTGGCTATATCTCTAACCTGGTCGTAGTCTATTGTCTCTGTCTCTGGATTAACCCCATATGAGACAAACTTGAAATATTTTCCCGATATATTAACTGGACTACCATGAGTTAAGTGTCCTCCATGGGATAGATTCATTCCCAGTACAGTATCTCCAGGATTTAGAACGGCAAAGTATACAGCCATATTTGCCTGAGAACCTGAGTGAGGTTGAACATTTGCATGCTCAGCTTTAAACAGAGCCTTAGCCCTGTCAATAGCTAACTGCTCTATCACATCAACCCATTGACATCCACCATAATACCTTCTCTTTGGATAACCTTCTGCATATTTGTTGGTAAGCAGAGAACCTTGAGCTTCCAATACTGCAAGACTGGTGAAGTTTTCGCTGGCTATCAATTCTAATGTTGTTTCTTCTCTTATTCTTTCTCCCCTTATGGCGTTAAATATCTCTGGATCAACCACCTCTAGATACATCTTAATCCCTCCATTTCTCCTATTTTCTCTATTCTTCTCTGATGTCTTCCACCCAAAAATTGGGTTTCTAGGAATACTTTAACTGCCTCTTTGGCAACCTCAATCCCGATAATTCTTGCCCCTAGGGTAAGTACATTCGCATTGTTGTGTTCTCTAGCAAGCCTCACTGAGAGTAGCTCATTACCTACAGCTGCCCGCACCCCTTTAATCTTATTAGCTGCTATACTCATACCTATCCCTGTTCCACATATAAGAATCCCTTTATCTACTTCTCCTCTTGCTACACTTAAAGCAACCTCTCTAGCTATATCAGGATAGTCTACCGAATCCTCTGAGTGACATCCAAAGTCTTTCACTTCAACATTGAGAGAGGTTATATAGATCTTTAATTCCTCTTTCAGTTTAAAGCCGGCATGATCGCTTCCAATAGCTACTTTCATATTCCCTCCGATTTTTCTCTAATCTTTAATTCCTCTATTATACCCTCTAGCGTCTTTCTATCTACAGGACCTTCCCTTATAATCTCTATAGTACCGCTAGAAATGTTCACCACTGTAGAGGGTCGTCCTAAAGGGACGGGCCCAGCATCAAGTATTCCATCTATCTTTTCTCCTATCATCCTTATTACATCTTCTGCGCTCTTGGGCTCTTCGCCTCCTGATATATTGGCACTTGTAGCCACCACCGGTACTTTTGCTAGTCTGAGTAATTTCTGACATATGAAAAGGGAAGGGAATCTTACGCCCAAGGTATCTCCTTTTCCTATCCATTCAGGAATATTACTTTTTTTCTTCGCAATTATATTTATTGGTCCAGGGAAAAATTGAAGTAGGAGTCTTTTGATAAAAGGATCGAGCTCAATTATTTCTTCTAGACCCTCAAAGGTACCTATATGTAGACTTAATGGTTTCTCTTCCTTTCTCCCTTTTACCTCATAAATCTTGTAGACGCTCTCTTTTATAAGAGCATTGGTCCCTAAGCCATAGACTGTCTCTGTAGGGAAAGCTATCAATTTTCCCTCTCTAAGGAGCTCTGCAAGAGTTTCTATATTTTCTTCAGGTCTAATTATAAGCACTTTACTCTTTTCTCCCCCATATTACTCTGGATATACCAGCCAGGTCTGCTTTTACATTTATCCTTCTGATATTGTAACTCACAAAAATTTCTTTTACTCTATCTACCTGTTCATCTCCCCCTATTTCGACCGCAAATAATCCACCTTCGGCCAGATTCTCAGAGATGAGTCTGGCTATCTCAGGGTAAAAGATTAAGCCGTCTTCTCCACCCAAGAGTGCCTCTTTTGGCTCGTTTTTTACCTCTAGATCTAGAGAATCCCACACAGAATTCGGAAGGTAAGGGGGATTTGCAACTATAAGATCGAACTCCTCATCAAAGGAGATGTATCTAACATCCGCTTTTATAAGTCTATACCTATCCGATAGCCCTAACCTCCTGGCGTTTATATCAGCGATCTCTATACTCTTAGAAGATATATCTACCCCCAGAAATCTTTTGCAGGCATCATAATAAAGGATAGAAAGTCCTATTATACCACTTCCAGAGAAGAGGTCCAGTCCACTTATAAACGGTCCTTCTTGCAAAACTACCTCCACAATGGTCTCAGTTTCTGGCCTTGGTATTAATACCCCTTCTTCTATATAGAAGTTGAGACCAAAGAATTCCTTTTCTTTTTTCAGATATGCATATGGGATCCCAGAAATTCTCTTACTGCTAAGCTCTTCTATCCTTTTTATCTCTTCTGGTGATATTTCTAGGTCTTGATGTGCTAAGATATACTCTTTAGGTTTATTTAATGCTAAAGAGATAATAAGAATAGCTTCAAGATGACTATTGGGAATCTTTCCTCTGAATAAACTGACAACTTCTCTATAGACATCTCCTAGGGTCATTTAGCAAGTGATAAATTCTTCAACTGCTCAACCTGATATTCTCTTATAAGGGCATCTATAAGTTCATCCAGATCCCCATCCAATACATCCTGCAGGTTATAGAGGGTCAATCCTATCCTGTGATCTGTAACCCTGTTCTGGGGAAAGTTGTACGTCCTTATCTTTTCACTACGCTCACCCGAACCTACCTGACTTCTTCTAAGTTCAGTTTCTTCCTTTTCCCTTTCCCTCTCCTTAATCTCTAAGAGATGCGCCCTCAGTATCTTTAATGCCTTTTCTCTATTTTGATATTGGGACCGTTCGTCCTGACAGGTAACAACTATCCCTGTTGGAATATGAGTAATCCTTACCGCGGTTTCAACCTTATTGACATTCTGTCCCCCATGCCCCCCAGCTCTAAATGTGTCTATCTTTATATCTTCCGGTTTTATCTCTATCTCTACCTCTGTTGCCTCAGGTAATATCGCAACAGTTGCTGTAGATGTGTGAATCCTGCCGCCAGATTCTGTTATCGGTACTCTCTGAACCCTATGGACACCACTTTCAAACTTTAATCTACTATAAGCTCCTTTCCCCTGAATAGAAAGGATGACCTCTTTATATCCTCCCAAGTCCGTCGGGTTACTGCTCATTATTTCTGCCTTCCAGCCCTTACGTTCCACATACCTAAGGTACATCCTTAGAAGGTCTCCTGCAAAGAGTGCAGCTTCCTCTCCCCCTGTCCCTGCTCTTATCTCCATAATAACGTTTCTCTCATCTCGATAGTCTTTAGGAAGAAGCTTAATCTTTAGTTCTTCTTCTAACTTTTCCTTCTTCTCCTCTAATTCTTCTAATTCTTCTTCTGCCATAGGTCCAATCTCTGGATCATCCAAAAGCGACTTTAGATCGTTTATCTCTTTTTCTACCTCTTTATACTCCCTGTATATACTGACGATCTCTCCGAGTTCACTGTATGTCTTGGCAAGATTCTGGAATAACTCCTGATCTGCTATTACTTCGGGTTTAGCCAAAGATACTTCTAACTCTATATACCTCTTTTCTATCTCTTCTAACTTATCCCACATATGGAACACCCTCTAGAGCCAATATTGATTTTACAGCTTCAATAGCTACTTCTATCTGATCAGAAGAAGGTTCTCTAGTGGTAAGATATTGGAGAGCCAACCCGGGAGATGTTACAATTTTTGCCAATCTTGAATCTCTGTATTTGGATGTCAGCCGTATCATTTCGTATGATATCCCTGCTACCAACGGAATTAGTGCTATTCTGGAGACTATCCTCAAAAGCAGAGTCTGTTTCCCAAGGATAGAAAATACCAGAATACTGACTACCATCACTATTAGAAGGAAACTTGTCCCGCATCTAGGATGTAACCTACTATTTTTTATGGCATTGTCTACTGTAAGAGGCTCTCCTTTTTCATATGTAAAGATTACTTTGTGCTCCGCCCCGTGATACTCAAAGACTCTCCTTATATCCTTTATAAAGGAGAAAGAGTAAAGATAAATAATGAATACCCCAATCCTTACAAGTCCTTCTATTATGTTGACAAGAAAGGCTGACGAGATGCTGTTCTGTATCATCCTGGCTATAAAAGCTGGAAATACTATAAAGAGTAATATTCCCAAACCTACTCCCATAACCATAGCTAGAAAGATATCCATATTTGAGAGTTTTACATCCTCTCCACCATACTCTTCTGCAGAGATATTAAGTGCCTTTATCCCTAATATAAGGCTATCTATCAATACCAAGAAGCCTCTTAAGATGGGGATACGTCCAATCTTGCTATTCGCTATACTTTTGGTATTAAACCTATGGACCCTTACCCCATTTGAAGGGGTCCTTACTGCTACACTGAAGCTATTTGGACCTCTCATCATCACTCCCTCTATTACTGCCTGTCCTCCGATCTGCATCCTATTTCCTCCTTCTTACTATATGATGCTCTCTACATCTGGCTTCATAGACGTCTTCTGCACCTATAAGTATAGTTGGATCATCGTAATATGCAGGTTCGCCATTTACGAGTCTTTGGGTCCTGCTTGCAGGTTTACCACAGACCATACATATTGCCTGAAGTTTATCGACCCTCTCGGCAACTGCCAGTAGTTTTGGCATAGGTCCAAATGGCTCTCCTCTAAAATCCTGATCTAATCCTGCTATAATTACTCTTTTTCCGTTATCTGCCAGCATCTGACATACATCTACAATCTCGTCATCAAAGAATTGAGCCTCGTCTATAGCTACTACCTGGACATCTGGTAGAAGGAGTTCGATTATCTCTCTAGCCCTTGCTACAGTATAGGCAGACAATTTATTGCCGTCATGAGAGACGACCTCTCTGTCTGCATATCGATTGTCTAAAGCAGGCTTAAATACCTGTACCTTCTGACGGGCTATCTCTGCTCGTTTTACTCTTCTTATTAGCTCTTCACTCTTTCCACTAAACATACTTCCACATATCACTTCTATCCATCCTGTACTCATAAGTTTATTATATCATAGATTTTTTAAGTTTCGCTATAGGACTGGTGGTTTGCCAGAAAGTATTATTTTATAATGTTTTATTGCTTATCCTGTGGATAAGTTTATTATTTTCTCCCACCAAAAAAACTTGTGGAAAATTTAAAAAAAATCTCCCACTTGAAAACTCTAAAGGTAGTTTTATATTGAATTATACTTTATTTGTCAAGTTCTACAGGTGTAACAGAAAGAAAGACCTTTATTCACTTGGTATAATTAAAGAGAGGAGGAGACAATGGATAGAATAAAAGAGACATTGGAATTTCTTAAAGAGAGATACAGTTTTAACCAAAGGATAGGTATTATTTTAGGCTCTGGGCTTGATATATTTAATCAGACTCTTCTGTTTTCTGTAGAGTATAGAGATATACCAAATATGCCCTTATCAGCAGTACCAGGACATAAAGGACGCCTTGATGTTGTTAAAGTTGAGAATCAGGATGTTATTATTATGAGGGGAAGATATCATCTATATGAGGGATATTCTCCAAAGGAGGTAGTCTTTCCTGTAGAGATACTTAGAGGTTTGGGTGTCGATGTCCTGGTTATAACAAATGCTAGTGGAGGGATAAATGATACTTATAATCCGGGGGATATAATGCTTATAAAAGACCATATAAACCTTACTGGAGAGAATCCTCTTGTCGGAGGACCAAATTTTGTAGATATGAAGAATGCCTATTCTTATAGATTCAGGGAGCAATTAAAGAGTATCGGCGAGGAACTTGGTATAAGTCTAAAAGAGGGAGTTTATGTTGGGGTAAAAGGGCCCACATATGAAACACCGGCAGAGATAAGATTCTTCAAGACCATAGGAGGAGATGCCGTTGGTATGTCTACAGTGCTGGAGGTTATAAGAGCTAGGAGTTTAGGGATGGAAGTAGTTGGTATATCTAGTATAACTAATGTGCATAGAGATGACCTATCCCCTATAACCCACAGAGAAGTCCTGGAGATGGGGAATAGGATAAGTAAGGATCTTGAGATTCTATTGAGAGAATGGATAAAGAGAGGGGTATAATAAAATGAATCCTGTCGAGATCATTATTAAAAAGAGAGATGGTTATATATTGACCGAAGAAGAGATAACATTCTTTGTGGATAGATTTCATAAGAAAGAGATAAAAGATTATCAGATGAGTGCGTGGCTTATGGCTTCTTTTATAAGGGGCTTATCAAAGGAGGAGACAAAAAATCTTATCTCAGCTATACTATCAACAGGTAAGAGATTAGAATGGGATTTTCCTGTAGTAGATAAGCATTCAACAGGTGGTGTAGGTGATAAACTTAGCCTTGTAGTTGTTCCTCTTTTGGCATCTATTGGGTTTAAAGTAGCAAAACTTTCTGGTAGAGGGCTTGGACATACAGGAGGGACTATAGATAAGCTGGAATCTATCCCTGGATTCAGGGTTGATCTTAGTCTTGAAGAGTTTAAAAAGATAGTAGAAGATGTTGGTTGTAGCATAATAAGTCAGACAGAAGACCTGGTTCCTGTTGAGAAGGATATCTATTCATTAAGAGATGTTACTGGTACGGTAGACAGCATTCCTCTTATAACCAGCAGTATTCTTAGCAAAAAGATAGCTGGAGGGGCAAAGACGATAATATTTGATGTTAAGGTAGGCTCAGGTGCTTTTATGAAGAATATTAAGGATGCAGAAGAGCTTACATCTTGGCTTATAGAGATAGGAAGGTCTTTTGATAGAGAGGTAAAAGCGGTAATTTCAGATATGGATCAGCCCCTTGGTTGTGCAATCGGTAATATACTAGAAGTTATAGAAGCTATAGAGACTTTAAAGGGTAAAGGTCCTCAAGACTTAAAAGAATTAACTATTGAGATCGCCAATACTTTGGCTCCAAAAGAAATGGTGAAAGATGCTCTTGAAAGCGGTAAGGCATTTAGTAAATTTGAAGAGATGGTCAAAGCTCAGGGTGGAGATATCAGTAATCTGATGCCGTTAGCCAAGTTGTATAACTTTTCTTTAGAAGATTCTGGATATATAGAGAGGCTAGATGCCTATCTTATTGGAGAGGCAGTTAGAACTCTGGGGGCAGGTAGATACAGGAAGGAAGATGTTATAGATCCTAATGTAGGTATAATACTTAAGAAAAAGGTTGGAGATTACGTAGAAAAAGGCGAGACTATTTTAGATATATACTATAACAGTGAGGAAGCACTAAAGAAGGCTATGGATCTTTTAAGAAAGGCTGTATCTATAAATAAAGATGAAGTTAGAAGACGTACTCTCATCTATTCTATCTATTCCTGATATAGATCTGTGCTTAAAGAATGCACATAGAAGATGTATCCCTATCTATCTTGTTGGGGGAACTCTTAGAGATATATTTCTGGGTCTAAAGCTGAAAGATATAGACCTGGTGGTAGAGACTTCCGCGGAAAGATTTTTAGAGTATATTGAGAATCTTGGTATAAAGGGGAGACTACTCAAAAGGTTCTACACATTCAAGTTTAAAGTAGGTTCTAATGATATAGAACATATAGATATAGCCATCGCTAGGAAAGAGGTCTATCCTAGACCTGGAGCATTGCCAATAGTAGAACCAGGAACTATTGAGGAAGACCTGTATAGAAGAGATTTTACCATAAATGCCCTGGCGGTTCCTATCTATCCTAAAAAGAAACCTGGCGAGATACTCGACCCACTAGGTGGAATAAAGGATTTAGAAGATAGAATCATAAGAGTCCTCCATGATAGAAGTTTTATAGATGATCCTACCCGTATCTTTAGGGCAATAAGATTTAGTGTAAGACTTGGATTTGTTATAGAACCACACACTTATGAGCTTATGGAGGATGCAATAAAAGGTGGAGCCTTAAGGACTGTAGGGATAGCCAGAATCAGAAAAGAGATCGAATTATGTGAGAAAGAAGAAAAGAATAAAGAGATATTTCAAGTCCTTAAGGCTCTTGGAATTCTAACTCAGGAATTTATAGAACCTGGAAGTTGAACCTTTTCTCTTCACCCCTGTTACCTTCGTTATCCACCGGATAGACTGAAACCATATAAACCCCTGGAGGTGCTCCATAAGGAACCTGCATAGAGAGTTTGAAAAGGTCCCCTTCCTTCTGGAACTGGATCATATAACCGTACTCAGGGATTCTTCCGTAAACAGCCTTGGTATCTGGAGAAGCCTTAACAACAACTGTCACCATATCCCCTTGCCTTCCCGAAGTGGGATTCACATCTAAGCTCAGTATTTCTGCCATCTTATCTTACCTCCTCCCAATAGGATATTTTCTAAACTCAATAATATCATTCCCAAAGACTTCTTGTCAACTTCGGATTATCCTTCTGTCTTGAAATGAAATTATATCTTGATGTATAATTCTAGCTAGAGAAGTTAAGATCTTTTAATCTTTTATGCGGTTAGGGGATCTTAATTTCCTAAATTAAAAATTATAAAAGGGAGGTATTATGAAGATGTATAGGATTAGGTTATTGGGGTTTATCTTAGCAGTACTTATAACTGTAACCTCTGTTACTCCTGCTTACGCTGACTCATTAGTGGACAAGAGGATTAGAGTAGGCCTAGACTCAATCATCTTGGGTTACTATACAGATTTGGGTCCAAGAGGAGAACCAGAGGCTCTTATAGGTCTGACTTTCCTTGGAGTAGGTTATAGGAGATACTTCCATTTGGGCGGTCCTATTTATTTCTATGGAGAGGGAGGGGTTGAAGTATTTATACTCCCTTATGCAGAAGGCGGACTTATATTTGTTGGACCTTTAGGGATGGAACTCAAAATGGGAATTCAACTCAGGTTAGGCGTAGAAGAGTACACTTACGATAGCACCACGGAATATTCTTTCTATCCTGATTTGGGACTTGCACTGGGTTTAGGCTTTAGATTCTAGTATCAGATAAAACTCTTATTCGATCTGAATAACGATACTTTGTGTCAGGATCCTTCCATCGTGGTTGATAATTATAGTAACATTATAAGTCCCAGCAGCTAAAGTCCCAGAAAGATTATCATAGTCTGCTTTATACCATGTATCTTCTAGATGTTCTATAGGGATAGAGATTGATGGGGTGATCTGGACTGTACTATTATTTAGATTAGATATGGTCGCTTGAGTCTTTATCTTTATTCTGAAACTTGTATTTTGGGGGATCTTATATGTAGGCCCTACAGGGAAGATTTGCTCTTCGTAGGGTATTCCATCTGTAGTATTTCTATCTATCCATACCTCGACTTTTTCTATAAATGGCTTACTGCAGTCGCATCCGTTAAGTCCGGTTATAGCAAACAGAAAAACTACTATTGATATAAGACTGAATGCTTTTCTATAATTTTTCAATCCTTTATTCCTCCTATTATACTCTAACTGAGAGCCTTTCGGCAGGCTTCTACTCTTTTTTCTATCTCTCTTTCAGTCCAGTCAGGATTGATAGATATGAATACAGTTCTACTAAGAATATCAAGTGTCTTTGGACACATATCTTTGGAGTAGTCTATTCTGAGACCTCTATTTTCTGGAAATTCAAACGGATTTAACCTAGGGTGATGTCCAACCCTATGTTCTAGAATTGGTTCCCAGTTAGAGTATACATGTTTTCCCGTATCTATTGGTAGCCATCCATTTACTCCTTCTTTTTGAGCAAATTCTCTAGCCTCTTTCTCAGATTCAAACTGGAAACCGACAACCACACTGCAATCTCCTTCTGGGTCATTAACTGGAACAAACTTTACACCTGTACTTTTGAGCTCATCGACGAAAAACTTTTTGATGCGTCTTAAATCTGAAAGTATCCCATCGAGTCTTCTAAGCTGAATCCGTAATATTGCACCCATAATTTCATTTGCTCTCAATTGTAATCCTATAAAAATTGGTATACTTACCTCCTTAGAAGAGGGACTGAGAAAGACGAATCCGCTATCGTGATATACCAGAACCCTTTCATAAACCAATCTATCATTTGTAACTATGCATCCACCCTCTCCACAGCTTATTATCTTATAATAGTTAAAGCTAAACACACCAACATCGCCTAGACTTCCTAATCTTTTTCCTTTATAACTTCCCCCTACAGCCTGACAGGCATCTTCTATAACCTTTATATTATGTCTTTTTGCTATCTCAATTATCCTGTCCATATCTGCTGGTAATCCCTGCATATGAACAGGTATGACAGCCCTGGTATTTGGTGTGATCTTTCTTTCAAGATCTTCAGGGTCTAAGGTTAGGGTTTCATCTACTTCTGCTATAACAGGTATGGCTCCTGCATTTAAGACTGCTGAAGCGGTAGCGATAAAGGTATAACCTGGGACAATAACCTCATCTCCAGGACCTATCCCAAGTCCAATCAGACCACTCGCCAAAGCAGAAGTTCCTCCTCCAGCCATAAGTAATGCATATTTGGTACCTATCTTTTCCGCCCATTCCCTTTCAAATGTTACTACCTCTTGAAGATGTCCTACATTAGGATCACCATATCTTAATAACTGCTTACTTTCAAAGACCCTCTGTATCTCTTCTAATTCCTCTTTACCTATCCTATACAAGATTATCACCTCCATCAAATAGTATACCAGAAATAAATAAAGGGCGACAACCTTCTATTAGTTGTCGCCCTTTATTGCTGAGTATTTATCCCCACTTACCCTTACTTATGTGTCCCTGAATCTCTGCCTTTATCTTCTGCTGAAATAGAATAGCCTGTTCCTTTGCTTCAGTAAAGATCTTAACGCATGGTGGATCTAGATTGTCCTCTATTCCTTTTTGAGCCAACTCTGCGACTTTTGCCATTAATGTAAATAGTTCTATATGGAGTCCATTAGTAAACCTAGCTCTATCTATAAGTTTAGCTTGGTCCTCGGGGATCTGTGAAAACTTTTCTTTAGGAGCTCCACATTTTGGACATACATCAGGTGGATTCTCTACATCCAGAATAATACCACAAACTCCACATCTCCACTTATTCATATAAATCACCCCTTTTAAAATTTTTTAAACTTTTCTCTTGGTGCACCACATATGGGACATCTGTCAGGGACAGAACCTTCTACTGTATGACCACACACCTGACAGATGTAGATATCCCCAACTTCTATATCGTTTCCACTATCTACAGCTTGCTTTGCCTTTTGATACATAGCTGAGTGTATCTTTTCCGCTTCAAGGGCAAAATGTATACTTCTCTTTGCCTCTGGCTCATTCTGCAGCTCTGCTATGGCATTATACGCCGGATACATCTCTTGGACCTCAAAATTTTCACCATCTATACAGACTTGTATATTATCTGAAGAACCTTTTATACCGGACAGAGCTTTCAAGTGATTTGTTGCATGAACCTTTTCTGCATCTGCTATCGCCCTGAATAGTCTAGCTAGATTTGGCCTACCCTCTTGCTCTGCGATCTCGGCAAAGATTGTATACTTCATATGGGCTTGACTCTCACCGGCAAATGCTGCCTTTAGACTTTCTTCCGTCATCTTTCTCATACTATCAACCTCCTTAGAGGATAATTTTTATTATTTACTTAATATTATCAAAATTTTTTATTAAGTCAAGTGCTTTACTTTTCTACCTTACCCTTTATTAAATACCAGATATAAAGGTCAGTCTCTCCGGGTAATTTACCAAATCTCTCAGATAGTTCTTTGAATACCTCTTCGATAGAGAGATATTTCTTCTCTGTCCAGCCATTAGGTATTTCGTTTATTAAATCTAGATCTTTAAGTACCCTAAGTATGTGTCTGTCCAGAATAGCAACTTCCAGGTTTCCAACATTTCTCAGAAAGTGACTTGATTCTTTCCATCCGATTCCCTTGGCAGATCTTACCAGCTCTTTCCTCGCTTCTACTGATGGTAAATGGATAAACTCTTTAAGTCTTCCAAGAAGATACCTATTTTCTACTATGAATTCCGCCCTTTTATATGGGAATCGGTGCCCAAGATCAGATAGAATCCGGGATAGTTTTTCTTGCGAGTACTTGATAAAACCTGAGGTTCCTATCTTTTCCTGAGCTCTTATCCCTCCACTGGCGCTCCAGTTAGCAGTAAGTACGCAGAAACTCAGTTCAGAAAAAAGTTCCTCTTCCGTGCCGTATGATCCCAGTCTTTTAAATTGAGATATCCTTTCATCCACAGATGGCTTGGCTCTTTCTTCTATTACCCTCAACTTCCCAATAAATTTATCCAGTAGTTCTTTCATAGAAAAATTTTAGCATAAAATTGATAGATATTTCCCTATATGATAAACTCTTTCTAGTGAAGGAGATACTTATTTATGGTTAGATTTATAGTAGCATTATTATCTTTAAGTATTATAGTTAGTGAGATTGTTATGGCAAATGGTAAAGTAAAGTTAGGATTAGAGGTCTTACTGAGTGAAAGGGTTGATCTTATAAGAGGGAAACGTGTAGGGCTTATTACGAATCAGACTGGTGTTGATAGTCAGTTAAGAAGTAATATAGATCTCCTTTACAGGAACCCTGAGGTAAAGCTAACAGCCCTTTTTTCACCAGAACATGGTATAAGGGGAGAAAGATTAGCGGGAGAGTACGTAAAGAGCTATATAGATGAAAAGACTAGGCTTCCTTTATATAGTCTTTATGGGGAAACGAGAAAGCCTACTCGAGATATGCTAAAGGATATAGATGCCCTTATTTTTGATATACAGGATGTTGGAGTAAGACATTATACTTATATATCTACTATGGCTCTGGCTATGCAATCCGCAAAGGAGAATGGTATAGATTTTATAGTTCTTGATAGACCTAACCCTCTCGGTGGGGTATATGTGGATGGTCCTGTGTTAGAAACTGATTTCAGTTCTTTTATCGGACTCTATCCAATACCTAATATATATGGAATGACTGTTGGAGAATTGGCACTCCTATTTAACAGCGAATTTAGGATATCCTCAAGGCTGACAGTTATTCCTATGAAGGGATGGAGGAGGGCTATGTTGTTTGATCAGACTGGATTACATTGGGTTATATCTTCTCCCAATATCCCGGACTTTGAGACAGTAATGTTATATCCCTGTACTGGTCCTATAGGGGATACGTATCTATCTGTAGGTGTTGGAACGACTAAACCTTTTCACTTTGTTGGAGCCCCTTACATTGATCCTGATAGACTGATAGAAGAACTTTTGAGAAGAAAGATTGAGGGAGTTGCATTTAGAGCTGCTTACTTTATACCTCGATACTCTAAATTTCAGAATGAGGTATGTAAGGGTATAGAGATATTTATAAACGATAGAAATAAGTTTAAACCACTGGAAGTCTGTCTGAATATTCTAGACGTTATATACAGGCTTTATCCTAAGAGTTTTAACTGGGGAGACAGGTCTAATGGTAGGTATATCTTTGATTTAAGTATGGGAACAGATAGGATTAGAAAGTACATAGAGAGTGGTATGAATCCTAAAGAAATTATAAAAACCTGGGAAAAGGGTATAGGAGATTTTCTGAGATTAAGGAGTAAATATTTGATCTATAAGTAAGGAGGATGTATTTTGGCAAGGTATATCCTTGGTATAGATGGTGGAGGAACAAAGACAGAAGTAGCAGTAGCTACAGATACAGGAGAGATAATCTCTAAGGCTTATAGTGGTCCGTCAAACTGGACCACAACCCCAAGAAAAGTTGCCATAGAAAACATTATAGAGGGGATAGAGTCTGCACTCAGACAAATCCCTAATATTAAAATTAGTCTAATTAGCGCTGGAGTCGCTGGGGTAGCTAAGAAAGAATGGGAATTGAGGGATTTTCTTTTCTCTTTGAATATCGCAAATGATGTTATAGTGACCACCGATGCACATATTGCTTTGGTAGGAGCCCTCTTAGATACTGAAGGTATAATAGTTATAGCTGGTACAGGCTCAATTGGCTATGGGAGGAGGAATAATACAGAAAAGAGAACTGGTGGTTGGGGATATCTATTAGGGGATGAGGGTAGCGCATATGATGTTGGTAGAAGAGGGATTATAGCAGGACTCAAGGCATACGATGGAAGGGGGGAAGAAACGGTTCTCTTAGATATGATTTATGAATATCTTGGCGCTGGAGAAATGGAGGCATTAATAAAGATTATTTACGAGAAAGCTAAAGACATAATATCTGGTTTCGCTAGATATGTTGTAAAGGCTGGGGAACTTGGAGATAAGGTAGCGTTGGAAATATTGAAATCTGCAGCTTATGAGCTAAGTTGTCTAGCTATTTCAACAGCAGAAGGTTTAGGATACCAGAGTGAAGATAAATTCAACATAGCATATACTGGAGGATTCTTTAAGGCAAGAGATATAATAACTGATTCCTTCACCAGGTATATAAGAGAGAAATTCCCAAATGTTAGTATCTTCCCAGCCAGAGCAGAGCCTATAGTTGGAGCTATATTGATAGGACAGAGATATCTAGAAAAGGGGTGAACTGTATGGGAACAGAAGACTATAATGAGTTGACGTCAAATTTTGATCTACTGAGCACCATCGAGATGGTTAAACTTATGAATCAGGAAGATAAGAAGGTCCCATTGGCTATAGAAAAGGTCTTGCCAGACATAGCTAGGGCTATTGATATTATAGTCGAGTGCTTTAAAAAAGGTGGAAGACTACTCTATGTAGGAGCTGGAACTAGCGGAAGGTTAGGCATCTTAGATTCTGCGGAATGTCCACCTACTTTCGGGGTGGATCCAGAAATGGTCCAGGCTATAATTGCCGGAGGAGAAAGGGCTATCACATCTGCAGTAGAATATGCCGAGGATGATGTTAAACAGGGAAGGGAAGAGATAGAAAGAAGAAGTATATCTGATAATGATGCAGTGGTAGGTATAACTGCCAGTGGCACCACCCCATTTGTTCTTTCTGCCTTGGAAGAAGCACATAAAAGGGGTGCAAGGACTATCCTGTTGACAAACAACTATAATTCTCCTGCTAAAGATTTTGTGGATATAGCAATAGAGATAGATACAGGTCCAGAAGTTATTGCAGGGTCAACAAGACTTAAGGCAGGAACTTCTCAGAAGATGGTATTAAATATGTTCAGTACTATAAGTATGGTAAAACTGGGAAAGGTCTACGGAAATATTATGGTCGATGTGAGACCGACAAATCAGAAGCTTATAAATAGGGCTATCCGGATAATAACTAAGATTACAGGAGCTACAGAAGAATTAGCATTGGAAAGATTAAAAGCTTGTAATATGAATGTAAAGGAAGCAATAATAAGTATAGTAGGAAACCTTGGGCCTGAAGAAAGTAGAAGACTCTTGGAAGAGTCAGATGGATATTTAAGAGTAGCTCTAGAAAAGATTCGGGCAAAATCAGTTTTTTTACGAAGACCCTGCTACACTGATGGAAAAGCTGATTTCAAAGCAGGAGGAGATCTTAGAGGGAATGAAGAAGTTATATGAAATGATTGGAAGTGTAAGCTTATGAAGAGTTTAGAAAGAATTCTTGAAACTTTAAGGAGGCATAGAGAGGAAATTATGCAAAGGTTTCACATAGTGAAGATAGGTATTTATGGCTCTTTTGTAAAGGGAGAGGAGAATGAAAAAAGCGATATTAACATTTATGTGGAATTTGATCTTGATAAACTGACATTTGAAAAATACCTTGAATTTATTGAATATCTTGACATTAAAAAGGAGATAAAGGAGAGTATAGTATATGTCTAAAAGAACCGACAGAGAATTTCTGTTAGACATTCTTGAAGCATGCAAAAGAATAGAAAAATATACAGCCGGACTCAATTATGAAGAATTCCTCAAAAATGAAGAAAAGCAGGATGCAGTTAGCAGGAATGCGTGATAAACTCATCCATTTTTAAAGGAAAAGGTGAAGAGAATTATTGATGAAAGAGGATGGCAACCATGAACTTTAAAAACCTGCCGAAAAACTGGAAAGTTGTGAGATTAAGGAATGTATTATTAGATATTAAATTTGGAATTATATACTTCTTCCTCTAAAAACTGAACAGAGCTTAAGTGGTAGTACAGCCCCTTAAGAGCCATAAGTTCTTCGTGTGTTCCTTCTTCTACAATTTCGCCTTCTTTCAATACGATAATCTTATCTGCCCTTTTTACTGTAGATAACCTGTGGGCTATAATAAGGATTGTTTTTGTTCCGGCAAGGTTGTTAATTGCTTCCTGAATCTTAGTTTCAGTCTCAGTATCTACAGATGAGGTCGCCTCATCTAAGATCAGTATGGGGGAATTTTTCAGAACTGCTCTAGCGATTGCTAACCTCTGCTTCTGTCCACCAGAGAGTTTGACCCCCCTTTCGCCTATGTAGGTATAGTATCCATCTGGTAATTCTACAATAAAGTCATGTGCGCAGGCTATTTTCGCAGCGTTTATTATCTCATCCATAGTTGCATCTTCTTTCCCATACGCAATATTCTCGGCGATAGTCCCATTAAATAGAAAGACATCTTGCATTACCATACTTATATTATCATGGAGAGACTTTAATGTAACGTCTCTAATATATATTCCATCTATCTTTATACTTCCGGAATCCGGATCAAAGAACCTGACCAGAAGATACATTATTGTTGTCTTCCCAACCCCTGTAGGACCTACAAAGGCAACCATCTGGCCAGGTTCTATGTTGAATGTTATATTTTTTAACACTGGAACCTTTTTATCATAAGAGAAGCTTACATTCTCAAATGTTACTCGCCCTTTAACATCCTTTAGTTCAATCGCATCTGGTCTCTCTTTGATTTCCGATTCTGTCTCCAATATCTCAAATACTCTCTCTGCACCTGCCAGAGCCTGCTGAATATTCTCGATTACTTGACTGAGAGCAGTTATCGGAAAATAAAACATATTCAGGTAAAGCATAAACCCTACTATGTCTCCTGCAGAGACCTTTCCGTTCACTGCCATAATTCCTCCGACGGAGGAGACGATCACTGTTCCTATCGAACTTAGAAAACTGACCGTAGGATGGAAGATGGCGCTAAGTCTCAGTGCATTTAAAAGTGCCTGTATATGTCTATAGACTTTGTTTTGTATCTTGGTTAACTCCCTCTTCTGCTGGTTAAAGAGTTGTATCTCACGTATGCCTGATATATTATCCTGTAGGTCTGCATTTAAATCTGCAAGAGCCCTCTGTGCTTCTCTAAAGTTTGGTAGTACTCTTTTTGCAAATCTTGTTCCTGTATATACTAAAAATGGGATAGGGAGGAGTGACAAAAAGGCTAGGGTTGGATTTACTATAAAGAGTATAATAATAACTCCTAGGATAATGAGGGCATTTGTAAATAAATCTGGCACAGCATGGGCAATCAGTGCTTCAAAATTAGCAGTATCGTTTACCACCCTTGACATAAGCTGTCCTGTCTGTTTGTCTTGGAAGAATCTAAACGATAACTGCTGGAGTTTATCGTATACCAGGCCCCTCATATGGGCTACTAGATGCCAGGCGGCATAGTGAGACAAGTAACTGGCTAAGAACTGAAAAATTATTCTGGCTATATAGGAAGATATTAAAATGATGGAGAGTCTTATTATGTAGCTCTTCGCGTCTGGATACTGATTAAGGTTTGTAATAATATTGATGAGTTGTCTTGCTAGCCATGGTCCTAACAGATTGATCCCAGTTATAGTTAGATTACTAACACCAGCAATTATAAGATACTTCCAGTATGGTCTGGCAATCTTCACTAGTTTAATCAGATATTTCATACAGCAAACTACCTCCAGGGCATCAAATACTTCTCTATTTTACAGTGTAATATTTTACCATATAATTTTGATTTTTCATATTTCAGCAGAGGTGAGGGATCAATTTAATTGAGCGAAACTTCTAATCCTAATTTATTCTATCAATACTGTTCCAGATTTAATAGCTTTCTAGTATATTTGCTCCTTCTCCTAGCAGTAACCATCCACCTGTACTGGGATTACGCCAATCACTTAGATCTCTTCCGGTAATCTGTAAGTAGCGTATATGAATAGCCCACTCCTCCATTCCAAGAATAATGAGTTAAGGTTCCCCCGTATAAAAGATCTTTTTATGTTGTCAACCTGTTCAAGGAGCTGGAAGCTAGTACTTAGTTACCTTGAACCCCATCTGGTTATTATCATCTTTACGGTCTTAAGCAGTATTACGAGGTCAAGCCAAGGGGACAGATTCTTTATATAGTAGAGGTCATATTCCAATTTTTCTATCGTTTCTGTAATTCCTGCTGCATAACCTTGGTTTACCTGTGCCCAACCGGTTATACCTGGTTTCACTAGGTGTCTATAACTATAGAAGGGAATCTCCTTTTCAAACTCCTTTACTAACTTTGCCTGCTCTGGTCTTGGACCTATAAAACTCATCTCGCCTTTCAGAATATTCCAGATCTGTGGGAGCTCGTCTAAATGAAGCCTTCTTAATATACGTCCTATATATGTAATACGTGGATCATCCCTTTCTGTAAACCTAGGTCCGTCGATCTCAGCATCCTTGTACATAGTCCTGAATTTTATGATCTTATAAGTTTTACCCCCTTGACCAATTCTATCCTGTGTGAAGAAGACCGGTCCTTCAGAGTCTATTTTTATAAGTAAGGCTATTATAATTGATAATATAAGAGCGATAGGGAAGAGAAGGGAAGCGAGTATAATATCAGACAATCTCTTTATAAATTTTGTAACAAAAGGCTGACTCGAACTTTCTATGAGTTCTGAGTAGAAATATTTAAGAGGTAATTTTCCCAGTATTAATTCATATACTTCTGATGCATGGTATATTGAGGTCCCTTTAAGTTTTTGGGTAACAATAAAATGGGCCCATTCAGGGGTTAGATCTTTCAAAGAGGTCACCACAATACCATCTAGATCTACATTATCAACAGAAGGAGACTGGAGGATACACCAGTCTATGTTACTTATTTTAAGTAAGTCTTCATCTCTTTTGTCAAAAGGGAGAAGAGCAAAGACAGGTTTCTTTTTTCTATGATTACAGAGTATAAGGAGGATGACATCTAAGATATATGAAGATAACAAGAAACTCCGTGAATAGTAAATTCTACTTACTGCGATAATGCCAATAACTAATAAAAGCATAAAGCTAACTGTAGAGAAGACTATACCCAGATGTTCGATCTTAGGGAATATAATGAGCTTAGAGATTATAAGAGAGGATATGATATGGGCTGCGAGTATCAGAGAAACCATAGGGATTCCTTCTTTTATCTTCCAAAACTCCGCCGTTCTCCAGGACAGGTAAGAAGAGATGAGTATGATAGCAAAAATCCCTGTCAGATTTAGGACTCTATATATATTTTGATTCTGAAATGTCCCTGCGCTCATTTTTATTAAAATTAAGATATAAAAAATTAATCCTTATTCACAATATTCACAATTTACATTTTATATAAGGATAGCATATTGGAGATAAGAATAACAAGTCGGATGGATTTTAGAATCTAAGACAGTCTGAGTTTATTTTTACTTTACATAAGATATATTATCCGACTAATTATATCTACCTAACGAAGCTCAAATTTTATTCTTAAGGGACCTCCAGTGTATATGTCTCTTTCCGCTTTAACCACAACTAAAGTGCTTCCAAATTTCATATAGTTGACTTTTATTCTAACCGATAGTCCCAAGAGCGTCTCATAAGATACGTTACTGATAGGATTGGTTAGATGGTCAATAATCATACCTCTTCTTATACCCTCTTTTCTTACTTCACTTAGTAAAGTATCGAGCTCTTCGATTATTTTATTCCTTGGCAACTTGGCAGAGATAAATTTAAAGACGATAGTTTCATCCTTACTAAATATCAATCTACTCTTTAAAGACTCTATAGTTACATAAATCGGTTCATAAACAAACGTATTGTTTCTTACTCTTATACGTATTAGTCGCTGTTCCTCTTTTAGAGATCTTATTACACTTTCTAACTCGCTTGGATCATAAGATATTAGTGGGGTATCCTTATCAGGCACAGATTCTCCCGAATGCAGATATCTATATCTTGCTATCTCTTCAGCCCTCTCTAGCATATATTTTAAGCTGTCCTTGGCTTCTTGTTCACTTTTGGGTCCATTTATGGTCTCTGCTAGTATTATCTCTCCCCCGTAAAAAAGAATTTTCTGGTGTCTTAATAAATTTAGCTGTGATTCCTTCTGTTTTATCTCTTTCTTAAGTTCCTTTGCCTGAGCTTTATAATCGTTTATCTCTTTCTTTAACTCGGCCAATTCAGAACTGTATAGTTCTAACTTATTATTCAAAATCTTTCTCTGTTCTTCAAGAGAAGATACCACTTTTCCTAATTTATTTAATTTGTCCTTAAGTTGTGTATTTTCCTGTAAAAGACTATTCTTCTCTCTCTTAAGCTGTTCCACTTCTTTATTTAATTCAGAGATTGTTTTGATAAGATGTTCTCTCTGCCTATCTAATTCCCTCAACTGAGCTTTACTTTCTTCTAACGCAATCTCTCTATTCTTTAGAATAATCTCTCTATTTTTTATTTCTTCTTCTGTCTCTTTTAACTTCTTTTCTAGCTCTTTTACTCTTTCATTCTGCTCCTTTATGCTCTTTTCTAACTTTTTTTGATACTCTATGGCTGCACTTAGTTCACTTGCCCTTATAGAAAGTTCTGACTCTGTAGCACTTAACCTTTGCGAAAGAAGTTTTATTGTCTCCTGAAGTTGAGCTTTATTCTCTAATGCGCTTCTCATACTTGAAGATACACTAATAAGAGTAATTAAAGTTACAGTAGTAATTATAATACCAGTAAGTACCGTTATAATCATAGAGGTATAATATGGTCTTATACCAAGTATAGAGATTCTTCTCTTCCCTGCCCTCCTCCCAACATAGTTACCTACAAACGCTATAAACCCACTTATAGCTATGAGAAATATGATAAGACCCCAATCAAGATTACTCACAGAGTTCTTCACCTATAATTTTAGCTATATTTCTTCCGGCTCCGCTTAGGAAATCTATACTCTTTAGCTCCTCTTTCATTTTATCTAGTCGTTCTTGATCTTTTAGAAGTTCTAATATCTTTTGAGCTAGAAGTTCCGGTGTAATCTCCATTATAAGTTCCTCTGTAATCTTCCTTTTGGAGACTATATTGGGGAGGGCTATAAACCTAATTTTAGGAATAAGTCTATAAATTATTTTTCTTTTTATAGGCTTACCTATAAGAGGTGCCCTACTTATCCACTCCATTATACCCTCTAGAGGGATATATTCAGCCCATTGAAGTGGGAGTATAGTTATCTGAGGTATACCCAAAAGCGCCAGTTGTAAGGTATTTGTTCCAGGAATATTTATAGCCAATCTCACATCTTTCACCCAATCCCAAGACCCTCCATATTCGAGTATATAGACGTTTCCTGAGCCAGAAATTATCCTATCTTGCTCTAATGCGAAATTAGCTGGAACATATCTATTCAGACTTTCAAGAGGGATAAATGGTGAAACAATAAATTTTATCGAATTATCTGAAGTCTTCCTTAATATCTCAGCGGTTTCAAGCATTAGAGGGAGTATCAACTTGAGTCCATATGGCCTACTACCAGGTAAGAATGCTATACTAGATCCGTTTACTGTGATATCTCTGTCTATACTCTCAAGGATTAGATTACCAACTACGACTTCGTTTTCTCTCCCTCTAGAGAATCTTGAATCGCTCAGAAGAATCTTATCTGCCCATCGATTTGTATGGACTAGGCTATCAGAATATATAAAGAGCTTACTCTTTAATCTTATCTTGAGCAGGGTTCCCCAGTATGGGTCTCCTCCAAGCTGCAAAATAAGTATCCTTTTGTCATTTAAATCCGGAGTTGTAAAAAATTTCAGTAGTTCTTTTCTATCTATCACCCTAGAGAATAATCCAGACTCTAAAAGTACCCTATATTCAGTTCCACTTGCATACTGACATGGCAAAAGAATAGCTATTATATCTATGGCAGGATAAGTCTCTTTTATAGCTTTTGCTAAAGGTAGAAACCATCCTCCTATTTCTCCAGGACTGTTGGTGAGCATAATCAACTTACTCAATACAGTTCAGCCCCTTAAAGATAAATTCGACCGCTCTCTTTATCGCTCCCTTCTCTCCCAATACTTCTCTTACCCCTTCCAGATCTTTTTTGATGCTTTCTATCTTTTTACTATCACCCAGCAACTCTCTTACAGTCTCCCTTAACCTTACAGGATTAGCATCCTTCTGAAGCAGCTCTATGACAACCGGCTTTTCAAGTAAGATATTCGGCATAGTAGCATAGGGGTAATGAACTATCTTTTTTGCAATATTCCAGGAAATCCACGATAGTTTATATAGAGCTATAACCGGGATACCTATAAGAGATGCCTCTAAGACTGCCGTTCCAGACGCCATAATTAGGAGTTTAGAGGCATTCATATAGTCATATCTATTGTTGGAGATAATTGGTATATATAGATTCTTTTTTTCTAAGATCTCTCCAATCCACTTGTAGGTAAAATCAGATGCACTGGCTATATAAAAGTAAGCCTCTCTATTTATTAGAGGAGCGATCCCTTCTAAAATAATTGGTAATAGAGAAATGACCTCCTGTTGTCTACTTCCAGGAAATATTCCGATAAGGGGAAGGTCATCCTTTATCCCTAAACTTTCTCTTATCTTTTCTGAGGGGACCTTTGCCTCTACTATATCTAAAAGAGGATGTCCTACGAAATATACCTCTACGTTATTCTCCCTGTATACCTCTGCTTCTTTCTGAAAAACTGCCAAAACTTTAATTCCAAGGTCTCTTACCTGTTTGGCTATTCCACTACCCCAAAGCCATGCCTGTGGAGAAAAGTAATAGAACATAGACAAATCAGGTCTTTCTCTCTTGATAAACTTGGCTACCTGAAGATTAAATCCCTGATTATCAATAAAAATTACCCCATCTAATTCTTCTTTCTTTAGCATTTCTTTAACTTTATTGTAAATCTTAAGCCAGTTAGGCAGAAATTTTACTGGTTCCCAAAAACCAACTGAACCATACCTGGCTGTTTCCTCCCATAACTTGACTCCCCTATTTCTCATATATTCCCCCCCAATACCACAGAGTGCTACTTTTATTCCATAATCATTGTTCAACAGTCCATTAGCAAGATAAGACCCCTGTATATCTCCGGATACCTCACCTGCCAGAATAGCAATTCTTACATATTTTCTAAGAATGTCTGAACGTCCCATTGTAAAGCTTCTTTAGCTGCTTTTACGATCCCCCTTCTACTGTTTCTGATAAATTCTACCATCTCTTCAACTTCAGGTATACTGTCAAGCTCCTCTAAAAGCATAGTAAGCGACTTGGATCTGTTGGGATGGGCAAAGTAGAAAATTTTAAATGCCCTCTGTAGGATACTCCTGATCTCTGGTGAGTATCCTGCTCTCCTAAGTCCAACTACATTTATACCGTAAGCCTTGGCCGGATGTCCATCTACAAGAGAAAATGGAAGGACATCCTGAACAACTTTAGAGCAGGCTCCTACCATAGCTAACCTTCCTATCCTGACAAATTGGTGTATCCCAACTATTCCTCCTATAACAGCCTTATCATATACTTCTACATAACCTGCCAGATTAGAAGAATTAGCCATAGTTATCCCGTTACCAAGTTTACAGTTATGGGCTATATGGGAATATGCCATAAGGAAATTGCCATCTCCTATTATAGTGGCTTTGTCTTTTCCTGTTGCTCTATGTATAGTAACAAACTCTCTGAGGATGTTATTATCTCCAATTATTACAAAACTTCTTTCACCTTTATATCTTATGTCTTGAGGCGGAGCACCTATAGAACATCCTCCGTATATCTCACACTTACTCCCTATAGTGACCCATGGGCCTATAATACAATGGGCATCGATCTTAGTACCACTTCCTATAACAGTATCATGTTTTATTACTACATAGGGCCCAATTTCCACATCGATTCCTAACTTGACCGACTCATCTATTATCGCTGTTGGATGTATATATGTCACGGATAGAATCCTCCTTGTATAACGCTATTAATAACTCACCTTCTGCTACCACATTACTCTCTACGTATGCGGTACACTTTAATTTGCAAAAATTAATCTTTCTTTGAAGAATTTCTGCCTCTATCACTATCTGATCTCCGGGTCTTACCATTCTACGAAACCTGACTTTATCTACCCCACTTAATATTGCCAGCTCATCCTTTTCTTTTGCCTCTTCTAGTAAAAGGAGCCCACCTATCTGTGCCATAGCTTCTATAATGATAACACCTGGCGTAATCGGGAATTCCGGAAAATGTCCAGGAAAATATGGTTCATTTATGGTCACATTCTTTACACCCTTTACCCTCTTCCCCTTTTCGTATTCTATAATCTTATCCACCAATAAGAATGGATATCTGTGGGGTAGTATATTTAAGAGTTCATATATGTTCAAAGTTGAAATCTCTCTATCAATCATCGATCACCTCTTTTATCTTCTTTACTAATTCTACGTGAAGATTATGACCACCTTTTACTACAAATATTGTAGCATTAATACGTTTCCCTAACAAATATATGTCTCCCATAAGGTCCAAGAGTTTATGCCTTACAAACTCATCTGGATATCTGAGTGGTGACGAGTATCCATTTTTCCCAACTATAACGGAATTCTGAAGGTTTCCTCCCTTTGCTAAACCCTCAGTGATTAGCATCTCTATCTCCTCTTCAAAACCAAATGTCCTGGCAGGTGCAATCTCCAGCTCATATCTCAAGGGATTATGTTCATAGAATATCCACTGTTTTCCTATCCGAGGAAATTCTATCGTGTAATAAATAGAGAGTCTATCGCTGGGTAGTGCAAATATTCCCTTCTCTCCATTAAATATCCATACAGGTTCCGGAAGCTGAATTACTTTCCTTTTTTTATCCAATATTTCTATCCCTGCTTCTTTTAACTTGTCTACGAAGGTCTTAGCACTTCCATCACAGGATGGTATCTCTTCACCATCTACAATGATCTCCACATTATCTATCTCTAGCCCATTAAGGGCAGAAAGGATATGCTCAACTGTATATATGGAGTACTCGTTATGAGCCAAAATAGTCCCTCTATTGGTAGAGATGACCATACTATCCACTTTGATCTTTGTGAAGCTATTCTTTGCAAAGTTAAACACTATACCTGTATCTGCGGATGCTGGAGATATTATAATCCTACTCTCTTTTCCAGTATGCAGTCCAACCCCTCTTATCTCTACTTTACTCTTTACTGTCGTCTGCCACATCCTTTATCCCTAACTGCCTGATTATTTTTGGTAGTTTTAATAAAATAGCCTGTGCTTTTAACCACTCTCTATGAGGTCTTGCCGGTATACCAGATACAACAGAATTTGAAGGTATATCTCCTATAACCCCTGTCTTGGCAAAGATTATTGTATTATCTCCAACCTTGAGGTGATCTGCTATGCCTACCTGTCCTCCTATCATACATCTATTGCCTACTTCTGAACTTCCTGCTACACCACTTTGTCCAGCTATAGCAGTATCTTCCCCTACCTTTACATTATGTCCTACCAATACCAGGCTATCTATCTTCGTACCCTTCTTAATAATAGTGGATCCAAGAGTAGCTCTATCAACCACACTATTAGCTCCGATCTCTACATCATCTTCTATTACCACATTGCCAAGGTGAGGAATCCTTATATAACCTTCCTGACCCCTGTAGAAGCCAAAGCCTTCTTTCCCGATAACCGCTCCGTGTTGAATTTTGACCCTCTTCCCTATAACACTACTATCGTCTATTATTACATTGTAGCCGATAAAAGAGTCATCCCCTATGATAACTTCGTCTCCAATCTTACTTCCAGCCATAATGATAACTCTTTCTCCAAGCTTTACCCTATCTCCTATAACTACATAGGGACCTATAAAACAGCTCTCAGGAATAGTACAGTTATCTCCTACAATAGCAGACTTATCTATACCTCGAAGCTCCTTTTTTTTAGCAAAAAGATTTAGAATAACTGGCATAATAGCTCTAGGGTCTGATACTACTATATGAGGCTTATCAACTTTTAATCCTTCTCTGATTATGACTGCTCCAACATTTCTATTTTTTATCACATCTACAAACTTTTCATCATAGATGATACATATTTCCTTCTCACCTGCTAACTCTGGAGAATTTACTCCAGTTATCACCATGTCTGGGGGCCCAAAAAGTTTGCCGTTTATAAATCTGGCTATCTCCTCTAACTTATAATTCATTTCTTTATAGCCTTTATGACATCATCAGTAATGTCTATACCACCAGTTATTACTATCTCACTCCTTAATACTATATCTATGCCTCTTTTTTTAGATATATCTCTCACTGCCAATTTAATGTCATCGAGTATTGGCTTTAACATCTCCTGTTGTCTTTGAGCTACAACTTGATTTAGTCTGGCTTCATATTCCGCCTTTAGTTGTTGAGCCTCAACAGCTGTTTTATCTTTTACCGCTTCATCTAACTGTTTCTGATATTCTGCCTTAGTTTTCATAGCAAAGTCATTTATATCCTTCTTTACCTTTTCGATCCTGGGATGATTCTCTATGACTTTGTTTATATCTACATACCCAATCTTAAATGTGTCTAGCGCAAATCCATACCTCGGGATACTCAGCCCCCAAAGAAGAATACCAACTGCACCTATAATCAATGCCAAAATTAATAACCTCTTATCCATTTTATACATCAACTCCCATACTTAGAATTTTTGTCCCACACTAAAATAGAATCTTCCCTGCCAGTCATAACTACCCCAGCCATAATCTAGTCTTAATAACCCCATAGGAGGGACCATTATTCTCAACCCAAGGCCTATTCCAGTATATAGATCTGTAAGATTTATCGTTTCTCCACTCTTCCATCCATTTCCTAAGTCTAAAAATATCACACCAAATACATTATCCTGTATCTTGTTTCTATATTCAAGACTTATAAGTTCTAAATAGTCTGACTTTTTCCAGTTTTCTGGAAGTCCCCTTACAGAATTTACCCCTCCAACACTGAACTTCTCTATATATGGTAGCTCACCAAAACCTAATCCCAAGGTGCAGTTTAAAGCAAGTGTATCTTTGTCTGATGTTGGGAAATACCATCTTAGGTCGATATTGAGTCTTGTAAAATTGAAGTCTCCACCGAATATTCCTCCGCCCTGCTTTATATTTAGTGAGTAGTAGTCCCCCTTCATAGGGTTTAAGATTACATCTCTTGTATCTTTGGCAACTCCCAGGACTAGGGCGCTAGAGATACCAGACTTTATCATCTCTGGTAGTGTTACATCCTCTTTAGCCTGATAAGTTATATCATTATAAGAGAATCCTATCGTACCCTTTAGGTTTATATCTATCGGTTTAGTCAACGTCAATTCAAGGGTCTTTCTATCCTCCGAATAGTTAATTGATGTGTTCTCTATTATATCTGTATTATCTGCCTTCCTCCATACTAGATAAGTACTTAAGGTTCCTGTGGTTCCGAAAGCATACGGCTCGGTATAATTTAGTGTTATATCACGAGCGGTAACTCCTATATTTAGATACAGACCTAAATCTCTTCCTGTTCCCAATAGATTTGAGTCTTTAATTCCTAATATTATAGAAAAACCCTCGGCGGTGCTATAGGCTATACCACCATTTGCCTGTCCAGTGAGTTGCTCCACTACCCTGACTGTTAGGATAATTTCACCAGGGGTTTCGGCAGACTTGATATCTGCATTTACATCTGAAAAATAACCAAGGTTAAATATCTTCTGAAGGTCTTTTTGAATTTTAGTAGTATTAAGAACGTCTCCAGCTTTGGTTTCCATCTCCCTGAGAATTACGTAGTCTTTTGTCTTTTTATTTCCATCGATAACTATCTTTGCAATCTTACCTTCACCTATTTCAAATGTCACTACTCCATTTGTATCGCTGTACGCATTGAGAATAACACAGGCAGGATATCCTTTCTTATTATAGAACTCCTGAATATTTAGTGCCATATCCTTTAATAGATTTGTATTCAAGGTCTTTCCTCTGTATTTTTCTAGCTCTTTATCCAGATCTTCCGACTTTATTACAGTGTTTCCTTTAAATATAAAACCTGAAACAGTTGGGCCCTCGTTTATATTTATGACTATTATTCCATCTTCAGTTATATTGACCTGGAAGTTTGCTCCTATGTATCCTCTACTCTTGTAGAGTTCTGCAATCTTACCTAAATCCTGGTTTAAGGTGATAAGATTTATAGTGGTGCCTGACTTTAAAGAGATAAGGTTTACTATCTCTGCAGTATCTATATCTTTATTACCCACCACTTTAATCTCTTTAAAGACTGGAGCTTCACTTACGCTAATAACTAAGATATACTTACTTCCATCCACTTTCATACTAGCGTCAATATTGGAAAAGTATCCTGTATTTAAGAGCCTCTGTAGTCCTGATCTAACTATGTCTTCGTCTATCTCTTCTGGAAGGTCGAGTATCTTTATTATCTCTTCTTTAGGGATATTACGGTTCCCCTGGATTTCAATACCAGATATCTTAATCTTTTCGCCTGATAAGACATAGCTATTAAAGATAATACAGAAGAAGATAAGCAAAGCTAATATCAGTATTATCTTCCTAGTCAATTTAGCCCTCCTTTCTTTAATCATATTAAAGACTATGAATCTCACATATTTAAGGTTCGATGGAAATCTTAGCCCCTAATATCTTGAGCTTTTTATCTATAGCTTCGTATCCTCTCTCTATATGTTCTACTCCTGATATCTCCGTAGTTCCCTCAGCATTTAGTCCTGCCATTATTAGAGCTGCGCCTGCTCTTAAATCTCCAGCGGTAACACTGGCTCCAGAATACCTCTTTATCCCTACTATTATAAGTGTATTCCCTTGGACCCTCATATTTGCTCCCATCCTGATGAGTTCATCTACAAAACCAAATCTCCTATCAAAGATAGTTTCTGTTATAATACTAGTTCCCTTAGATACACCTAATAGACTGGCAAAGAGAGCCTGCATATCTGTAGGAAATCCAGGATAAGGAGCAGTGGTAATATCGCAGGCTTTACCTACGTTCTTTGCTATAATCCTTATTCTTTCCTCTTCTGCTTCTATCTTATGACCCATCTCTTCGAGTTTGCCCAGTACTGCTCCAAGATGGTCTTTTCTTGCACCTTTAATAGTGACTTCTCCACCTGTAATTGCTCCAGCCACAAGAAATGTCCCTGCCTCAATCCTGTCAGGTATTATGGTATGTTCTACAGGGGATAAAGAGTCTACCCCTTCGATCTCTATCCTGTCTGTTCCTGCGCCCTTTATCTTTGCTCCCATCTTATTTAATGCTTCGGCAAGATCAACAACCTCAGGTTCTTTGGCAGCATTGATGATCTCCGTCTTACCTCTTGCCAGGACTGCTGCCATCATAATATTTTCAGTACCTGTAACCGTAGGAATGTCAAGGTATATAGAAGCTCCCTTTAAGCCTTTAGTCTCCAGGTCAACGTAACCGTGTTCACTAGTTACTTTAGCCCCTAAAGCTTGAAATCCTTTTAGATGGAGGTCTACAGGCCTGGAACCTATTTGACAGCCACCTGGAAGAGGTATCCTTATCTTGCCAAGTCTAGCCAGAAGGGGTCCTGCAACGAGAAAAGAAGCCCTCATCTGCTTTACCTGGTCTTCCGGTGGGTCTACGGGAAGTATTTCATTTATAGTAACCTCGAGGATATTCTTCTTGAATTTTAACTTAGCTCCAAAATTTTCCAGCATACTCATCATAGTATGAACATCTTTTAAATCAGGTATATTGTGAATGACAGTGGTTCCATCAGTGAGTAACGTGGCAGCCATTATTGGGAGGGCAGAATTTTTAGCCCCGATTATACTCACTTCCCCATTCAGCCTTACTCCACCTTCTATCTTTATCTTCATATCATTTGTCTCCTTTTATGTCTTGCTACTTCTAATAGTACAGAAGCTTTTCTTATATCTATTTGAAGCTGCAATAGTTCCTTGTTTTCTAATTTTGAGCTCAATCTTCTTTTAGCCTCTTGTAAAGAGGCCTGAACAAGATTATCATCTATCTCATCTGCCCTTTGGGCTGAAGGAGTAACAACTACAACCTTATTCTTTCTTACCTCACAGAATCCTCCCTCTATAGCATAATAGTACTCCTGATATTCATTTCTTATCTTAAGCTCTCCTATATCTAACAAAGATATCATAGGGGCATGATTAGGGAGGACGCCAAAATATCCATCCTGTCCAGGAATCACCAGACTATCTGCAGGACCATCATAGACAATTTTATCAGGTGTGACAACTCTGACCTCTAGTTTCATCTTATCCTCTTAGCCTTCTCCTTTACCTCTTCTATATTACCGACCATATAAAACGCCTGTTCCGGTAAGTTATCTAGCTTCCCACTCAGCAGTTCTTCAAAGCTATCTAAGGTCTCTTTAATAGTTAGATATTTCCCCGGGATACCTGTAAATTGCTCAGCAGTAAACATGGGTTGTGATAGAAACCTCTGTATTCTCCTTGCTCTTGCAACTATCTCTTTTTCTTCTTCTGTCAACTCTTCTATACCAAGTATCGCTATTATATCTCTTAATCTGTTATAGTGTTCTATTATCCTCTGAACCTCTCTTGCTATTTTATAGTGCCTTTCTCCAATATAATATGGGTTCAATAATCTGGAGGAAGAATTCAATGGGTCTATAGCAGGATATATACCCTGTTCCGCTATCTCTCTAGAAAGCATAATAGTCGCATCTAGGTGACTGAAAATGGTAGCCGGAGCAGGATCCGTAGGGTCATCTGCTGGTATATAGACAGCCTGCACCGAGGTTATCGCCCCCTTTGTTGTAGACACTATCCTCTCCTCCAACTCTCCAACTTCTGTGGCGAGTGTGGGTTGATAACCTACAGCTGAAGGTAGCCTTCCAAGAAGTGCAGATACCTCACTACCTGCTTGAATGAATCTGAATATATTATCAATAAATAGAAGGACTTCTGTAGATTTTCTCTCCCTAAAATATTCAGCTATGGTAAGGGCAGTGTGTGGGACTCTAAATCTAACGCCTGGTGGTTCGTCCATCTGTCCAAAAATAAGTACAGCATTTTTAATAACCCCAGAACGTTGCATCTCTAGCCACAGATCGTTTCCCTCTCTTGTTCTTTCTCCCACCCCTGCAAATATAGATATACCACCATGTTTTACTGCTACATTATGGATGAGCTCCATAATCAGCACAGTCTTTCCAACCCCTGCCCCTCCAAATAGACCTATCTTTCCCCCCCTAGGGAATGGTGCCAGCAGATCTATAGCTTTTATACCTGTTTCAAAGATCTCATTAGGGGGAGTTATTCTTTCTAGTGGTGGGGCTTGGGTATATATAGACCAATATTCGTCTGCTTCCATATTACCAAGATTATCTATTGGCACCCCAAATAGATTTAGAATCCTCCCCAAAAGTTTATCACCGACAGGTACATAGAGAGGTTTACCAGTACCCTCTACTTCCATACCTCTTGTTATTCCCTCCGGAGTCCCAAGGGCAATACATCTCACTATCCCATTACCCAAAACTATCTCTGTCTCTAAGAAAAGTTTCGCCTCATTATCCTTATTCAGTATTAATATATCCCTTACTTTTGGAAGCTCTTCTTCCGAAGGAAACTGAACATCTATAACGTGTCCTAAGACCTGTACTATTTTCCCTTTATTCATTATATCCCTCTTCTAGAGCCATCTTACTGCTGGAAACTTCTATAATCTCGGTAGTTATCTCGTTCTGCCTCAATTTCTGATAGATGATATTGAGTCTTTCTAACATCTTTTTGGCATTCTCATATGCCTGATGCATAGCTATTCTCCTCGCAGAATATTCACTGGTAACTGCCTCCAAGAATATTCTATAGAGTCTTACGGTAAGAGCCATAGGTACCAGAGTCTTTACTATTGTTTCTGCCGATGGTTCAATGATATATTCTTCTATATTCTTTGCCTCTTTATAATCTTTATAAGAAGTCTCCAATGGTAAAAGTACTGTCTCTTTTGGTGTGGATAAGAGAGCCGACTGCGGAGATATATAAATGATATCAACCTCTCTATATCCATTATTTAGAAATCTTCTCTGTATATTATTCGATATAGCTTCAACATTATCGAAGGTCAACAAAGGATTAAGTGGATATGTCTCTATAACGTTATAGCCCCTTCTTAATAGCGTCTTTCCTGTCCTACTTCCATAGACGACGATATCACTTTCAGGGTTATTACTGACAAATTGTTCACACATCTTCACGAGGCTTGCTATATATCCACCGCACAATCCTCTCTCTCCCCCTACCACCATTAGAAGTCTTCTGGTGGCTTCAACTGGTGACCATAGTAAAGGATACTCGGCTAATTTCTCCCTGTCAATACCATTTAATAGATCTCTTAATAAGATTTCTATTACATCGGAATAAGGGCTTACCTCTTTTAATCTAGCCTGACTTCTTCTTAACCTAGATGCTCCTACTAACTCTGTAGAGTACAACATCTCCGCTATATGTGTTATATTATTTATCTGTCTCTTAATCTTTTGTTTTGATAACATTACTCGCTACTAAATGTCCTTTTAAATTCAAATATAGCCCTAGTCAGTTCTGTTATATTTTCTTCGGTTAAACCTTCTGACTTTATTTTATCTTTTAAAACTTTGTAGTTTCTGTTTATATAATCTAATAGCCCATTCTGAAAATGAGAAACTTCTTCTATAGCTATCTCATCTATATATCCTCTGGTTACGGTAAATAGAACTATAACCTGATCTATCACTTCCATAGGACTGTACTGTGGCTGTTTCAGTATCTCTCTTATCCTAGCTCCTCTTTCTAATAACCCCCTAGTAGCGGGATCTATATCTGTAGATATCTGGGCAAATGTCTCTACCTCTCGATACTGTGCAAGATCTAGCCTCAATCTTCCGGCTACCTGCCTCATAGCTTTAATCTGGGCATTGCCACCTACTCTAGATACAGAGAGTCCTATGTCCACTGCTGGTCTAATTCCTTCATGAAAGAGCGAGGCATCCAGATATATCTGTCCATCAGTAATAGAAATTAGATTTGTTGGTATATAGGCAGAGATATCTCCTAGCTGAGTCTCTACTATAGGTAACGCGGTTAAAGATCCCCCACCAAGATAGCTGTTAAGTTTTGCCGATCTTTCCAGAAGTCTTGCATGTAAGTAAAAGATATCTCCAGGATAAGCCTCTCTGCCCGGGGGCCGCTTTAAAAGGAGGGAGATCTCTCTATAAGCTTTTGCATGCTTAGATAGATCATCGTATATTATCAATACATCTCTTCCCTGATACATAAACTCTTCACCTATAGCGCATCCTGCGTATGGAGCTATATATAGTAGAGATGCTGGTTCGCTGGCGAATGCAGAAACGATAATTGTATAATCCATCGCTCCTCTCTCTTTCAGTATTTTGACTATCTCAGCAACCGTTGTTGCCTTTTGTCCTATAGCTACATATATACAGATAACATCTTCATTCTTCTGATTGAGGATGGTATCAATAGCTATAGCGGTCTTTCCCGTCTGTCTATCACCTATTATTAATTCCCTCTGTCCTCTTCCAATGGGAAATAATGCATCTATCACCTTTAATCCTGTCTGCAGGGGGGTATTTACCGGTTCTCTCTCAACTACTGTTGGAGCAAGATTCTCTATTCTTCTGGTCTTAGTAGCTTCTATAGGGGGACCTCCATCTAATGCTCTGCCGAGGGGATCTATCACCCTTCCTATAAGCTCTTCTCCTACAGGGACTTCTAACACCCTGCCGGTTGTTCTTATGGTATCTCCTGCGGAGATCTTATCCGATGGCCCTAAAAGTATAATACCTGTAGAATCTTCTTCTAAACTCATCACCATTCCGTAGACGTTATCAGGAAATAATACCAACTCCCCGTATCTTGCATTCTTTAACCCAGAGGCATTTACTACACAGTCTCTTATACTTTCTACTCGTCCCAGAGAGAGTCTTAAGGGCTTTACAGAGAAAGAAGATACTTTTTCTTTGATCTTTTCTAATATCTCATAGAAAGAATCTTCTACCGCTATGTTTTCCAGATCTTCTTTTAGGATATCTAGTTGAGTCTTTAGAGATAAGTCTATCACTTCTTCTTCTAGATCTACCTTAATTCCATTTATAATGTTCTCGTTAATATGAATGGAGCATACAACATCCCTGTTAAGAAGATTGGAGAGGAATGATTCTAAACTTTCTATCTTATCTTCCGACAGAGGAAATGGTAATTCTACTCTTACCTTTGAAAACTGGTTGTGATCTAATAACTCAATAAATCTGAGATAGATGCTGTAGAGAGAATCCTCCAAATTGGAATCTATAATTTTGGAGACAAAGCTAAAGAATCTAGGAGAGGCGTCTGAAAATCTCTCTCTTATAACCCTCTTCTTTTCAATAACATCCCCTTTTTCCCATAGATTACTCAGTTCAGGGTTATAGGTAAGTTCATCTATAAGATTTCTAAGAAGAGACTTATAATCCTCTTCTCTATCTTCTCTTATGGCTGTTTTAACCAACTCTTCGGTTAAGACGTCTATGGTACTTGAAATTGAGGTGGCACTCATTTATAACTCTTTATCCCCTCCATATACTTTTCCAGTATTTTCTCTCTAATCTTATCCTTACTGTTGAATTCTACCATAATAAGTTTTGATACCAGGTCGAGTACTATTTCTGTAATTTCCTCTTTAAATTTTTCTATCGCATGTTTTCGCTCTAGGAGAAGTTCGTTCTGAGCTTTGTTAAACAGAGCTTGAGCCTCCCTCTGGGCCCTATCTAATATCTGTTTTCTTTCTTCCTCTGCTTGAAGTTTAGCCCTTTCTATAATCTCTTCCGCCTGTCTTTGTGCCTCTTTTAACTTCTCTTCATACGCTAATTTCAGGGCCTCAGCTGATTCTCTCTCAGCTTTAGCCCTCTCAAGCTCACTCTCTATACTCTCCTGCCTTTTAGATATATACCTGGCTATAGGGTTATAGACAAACCTATATATCAAGTACAGGGTGACCAAGAAGTTTATAATCTGGAATATAAATGTAGGAAAAGTGAACCTTATCATCTATTGAACCATCCCCACAAAAGGATTCACAAAGATCAATACAAGTGCTACAACTAGCATAAATATTACCAGTGATTCTATAAATGCAAGCCCCAGAAGTAATACTGTCATAATAGAACTTTGAGCCTCCGGTTGTCTCCCTAGAGACTCCATCGCTTTGGAGACAGCATTTCCTTCGCCAAGGGCTCCACCCAATACTGCCATTCCCATTCCAAATCCGGCTGATATTACAGAAGCTATTATTACTAATACTTTACCTGTCAACATAGATATGTTTCACCTCCAAACTCTAGACTTCTTCTCCTACTGCTCCAGCTACATACAGCAGGGTTAGAAGGGAGAAGATAAATGCCTGAATTAGACCAGTGAATAGACCTAAAAGTATCATAGGAATAGGCAAGATTAGAGGTACGATCATCACTAATATGGCTATAACTATCTCTTCCCCTAGGATATTGCCAAACAAACGGAAGCTAAGAGAGATAGGTCTGACTAGTTCTTCTAGAATATTTATAGGCAGAAATATCGGACTAGGCTCTATATACTTTTTGAAGAACCTCAAGCCCTTTTTCTTGATCCCAACCACATACGTAGAAGAGACAGCAACTATAGCTAACGCTATAGTTGTACTTAAATCTCTTGTTGGCGCGTTAAATCCAGGTATTATCTCTATCCAGTTAGAAAGCAGTATAAAAAGACCAATAGATACAGCCAGAGGAACAAACTGTTTGCCTTCTTCTCCCATTATTTGCACCGCTATATTTTCGTAAAAGTCTATAACGCTCTCAAGCACAGCCTGAATCTTGCTTGGTCGTTCGGATAGATTTTTAGAGAGAATCCATCCTAAAAGCAGGATAAACCCCATAACCACCCAAGTAGTGGTCACAGAGTCAGTCACCGGTATCCCAAATATACTAAAAACTATTCTTGGAGCTATCTCTTCCATCTTATAATCTTAAGTCCTCCTACTATTATGGCTATAGGGTATAGTAGTAACCCTACAAATAACCCTGCTATATTTAACCTATTTATTATATCACAAACAAATAGTAAGAGTACTATCGCCCCAAAGACTAACATCCTCAAAAGCATATCTATAATGGCTTTGGAGTAATTTAAATTACCTTTGAGACTTCTAGACAAAAAGAAGATATCTAGTAAACCTAGAGAAACCCCTATAAGATATCCTTGAAGGTAATGTCTTTTTGCCATAATCAGGATTATGATTCCAGGAGGAAAGGCTATTAATGAGTAAATCTTTAAGATATAAATTAAAGGATTATTCACTTCCTGTATTGCCTGTATATACTTCTCAATCCAGTAAAAGCTCCAATAAACATAAAAAGAACTCTAAAAGAGTAACCAGTAAGTAGCTTTTTATCCAAGAATCCCCCTATATATAAGCCTACAAGTATAGAAGCGACTATTGTAAAACCTAGGGAAAATGCTATACCTATATACCTCCATATCCCATAAGGTTTCTTAAGATTCAAACTCATCAGGCTTTTCACCTATCCCTAGGAAATACATTACTGCCTTCACTACCCTCTTCCCAGCCTTTCCATCACCATAAGGATTTCCTGCTTTACTCATAGCTATGTATACAGATTTGTTAATAAGGAGCTCTTTAACACTATTTACAATAGCTTCTCTGTGCATCCCTACAAGCTTGGCTACTCCCTTTTCTACTCCTTCAGGTCTTTCGGTGGTTTCTCTCAAGACCAGAACAGGTTTCCCAAATGTTGGAGCCTCTTCCTGTATACCTCCTGAATCTGTAAGGATAAGATAGGAATTCTTCATTATACCTATTAAGGAAGGATAGTCCAAAGGCTCCAAGAGTTTGACCCTCTCTACAGATGATAGGATATCATTAAATATCTCCCTCACAATCGGATTTTTGTGGAGCGGAATTATAAAAACTATATCTGGAAACTCGTGTACGAGTTCTTTTATAGCCAGCGCCAGTTCTTTCATTGGTTCTCCCCAGTTCTCCCTTCTATGTGCAGTTACCAGTATTAACTTTTTATCTGTAGTGATCTCTGGCAGGTCTTTTGAAATCCAGTAGACCGCATCTACTATTGTATTACCAGTAACTATAATACTCTCCTCTTTTATACCCTCTTTTAGAAGATTTTCCTTAGCTTTCTTGGTGGGAGCTAGATTGAGACTGGCAACTACAGAGATGAATCTTCTATTTGCCTCCTCAGGAAATGGGTTATATATATCGAAGCTTCGTAAACCTGCTTCTACATGTGCCACCGGGATCTTATTATAGAAACTTACCAGACTTGCCAAAAATGCGGTAGAGGTATCCCCTTGAACTATCACCATATCTGGTTTGTAACGAAGAATTACAGGATCTAATCTTTCTATAATCCTTACTGTGATACTGCTTAAGCTCTGTCTCTCTTCCATAACGTCCAGATCTATATCTGGACTGATACCGAATATCTTTAACATCTGATCCAGCATCTCTCTATGTTGCCCGGTGGATACAATTATAGTTTCAAGAGAAGGTTCCCTCTGAGCCTCAAATATGACAGGAGCCAATTTTGATACCTCAGGACGGGTACCAAAGACAAACATAAGCTTTTTCTTATCTTGTACCAAAGAGTCTGTCACCCGCATCACCCAGCCCAGGGACTATATACCCGTGATCATTTAATCTTTCATCTATACTGGCAACAAAGAAGTCTACATCAGGATGTTTACTTAAGACAAGATCTCTACCTTCAGGAGCTGAAATTAAGCTTATAAATATTATCTTCTTGCACCCTTTTTCTTTCAAGATATCAATAGCAGTTACCGCCGAACCACCTGTAGCTAGCATAGGATCAACAACAAAGACGTCCCTCTCACTTATATCATTTGGCAATTTGCAGTAGTATGGGACAGGTTTTAATGTCTCCGGGTCTCTGTACAATCCTATATGACCTACCCTAGCAGATGGTATCAATTTTAAGATACCTTCTGCCATTACTAATCCTGCCCTTAAGATTGGGACTACACTAAGCTTCTTTCCCATTATCATATAACCTTTGGCTGTTGATATCGGAGTCTCTACCGTTATCTCCTCTAATGGAAGGTACCTGGTAGCTTCGTACGCAAGAAGCATAGAAAGTTCTATGACAAGCTCTCTAAATTCCTTAGTACTGGTATTTTTGTCCCTAAGGATACTTAACTTGTGTTCTATTAATGGATGAGAAACTTTGAAAAAGCTCATAAAAAATTACCTCCTGTATCTATACTTACAAATGTAGGGAAATCTTTTAGCTTTAGACTGTATATGGCTTCTGGGCCGAGATCATAAAAAGCAATAACCCTCATCTCGGAGACAAATTGCCTTAGATAGGCAGAAATTCCCCCTGGAGATACCAGATAGATAGCTTTATATCTTTTAATAGCCTCTATAACCTCTTTATTCCTTCGGCCTTTTCCTATGAGAATCCTTACTCCAGAAGATATCAGTGTAGGAGTAAAGGGATCCATTCTACTGCTAGTCGTAGGACCGATAGATCCAATTCTCTCTCCTGGCTTTGGTTCAGTTGGACCTACATAAAAGATACTACTGTTATTTAGTTCTATAGGGATAGGCTTTCCTGTCTCTAACATTTCTACTATCCTTTTGTGTGCTTGATCTCTCATTCCATAGACTTCGCCAGTGAGAAAGACCTTATCTCCTATCTTAAGCCTTAGTCGTTCTTCTTCGTTTAATGGTAGAGAAAGATGATATTCCATAGCGCTACAGGATCACACTCCCTACTCTAAGTATATGGCAATTGATATTTATAGCTACCGGTAAGCCTGCTATATGGGTTGGAAAGGACTTTACCTTTACATAAACCGCTGTAATATCGCCACCTAGCCCTGCCGGTCCTATTCTTAGACTATTAATCTTTTTCAACAGGTAAGACTCCCATTCATCCATTGGTTCAAGTTGAAGCAATGCTTCCTTGGAGAGTTTCAGTGCATAGTCTGCGGTTCCTCCTATGCCTATCCCAATAAAAAGTGGAGGACAGGCATTTATACCTTTTTCTTTCACCAGATCCAGTAAAAATTCTTCTATATCTTTTTTACTGGCGGTAGGAGGAAACATTCTTAATGCCGTTGCATTTTCACTTCCAAAACCCTTTATCAGCATATAAAGTCTAATCTTATCCCCTTCGATAATTCTGGTATGTATAATGCACGGAGTATTATCCATTGTGTTCTCTCTTCTACCTATAGGGTCTTTTACTACAGAACATCTAAAAAAGGAACCCGTATAAGCTCTCCTTACTCCGATGTTTATAGCTTCTTCTACAGGAAGACCTTTTAAAAATACTTCCTGGCCTACATCTAGAAATACAGAGACCATCCCTGTGTCCTGGCATAAAGGAGTCTTATTCTCCTCTGCCAGTCTATAACTGGTAAACATCTGGGAGAATACATCCTGACCAATACTGGAAGTTTCTCTTTTTGCTGAGTCTTTGATAAGGGATAAAACCCTATCATTTAGTTTATAATTTAACCTTTTGCATAATTCTTCTACACAGTCACTTATCTGTAAAGTATCTATAACTCTCATATCTCTACTCTGATGGCAATGTCTCAGTATTGGGTGAGGTCTCTGTCTGCCCTTCGATTGGTACCTCTTCTAGATTTGGATGTGATGGAGGTTGAGGGATAGCCTTTTTAGGAATTCCTATTGTAATCTCTATCCTGGGAATCTCCTGCAGTAAGGATGTATTAGCCGGGGGATTTTGAGATATGACAACCCCGGGATTATCGCTTTCTCTCTCTTTAATCACAAGTATGTACTGACCGAGAGATCTTAATAAACTTTCAGCTTCCTCTTGGGTCTTGCCTATTAAATTAGGCATATTACTCTGGAGATGTTTGGATATCTCTACAGCTACTAGAGAATTTTTACTAGTAATACTACCATATTTGGGGTTTTGTGAGAGTACTATACCATTTGGGACTGTCCTGGTAGGGGTTTCTATTATATCCCCTATCTTCAAACCTACTGATTCCAGGATTTTCCTAGCATTACCTAATTCCTGCCCTACGATATTGGGAACATTAACAAGCTCGATCCCTTTACTTATTATTACTTTTACATTCCTTCCCGCTTTTACTTTTAATCCTCCACTAGGGTCCTGCGAGATGATATTCCCGGAAGGAATGGCGCTACTGTATTCCAATCCAGAGATCTCTATATTAAGCCCTGAAGCCTTAAGAATACTATATGCCTCAGGAAGGGGCCTATTTATTATATCAGGGACTATAACGTCTGGTATTGTCCCTTCGGAGAAGAATAATCTTTCTCCCAGAGAATATAATAACCAGACGCTAATACCAGCAAGGACAAGAAGTACTGTTATGATAAAGACCCAGGGACTTATTCTTTTCTTCTCTCTTTTTACCTCTTCAGCAATCTTTTTACTGTCCGACTTAGTTCTCATTCGTTCCTCCTGAAGGATGAATGTATTCAACATATTTACCAGCGTCTCTACATTATTAAGCTTAGATATTATATTTCTCTCAATAAGTGAAGACAAAGTATCCCTTAACGATTGGGGGGCATAGTTCATAAAGAAGGATGCGAGAATATTTAATATCTCCTCCTTACTCTGCACTTTTTCCGGATTATTTATGTCTATCAAATCTAGGGGAGATACAAGATACCTTATGTCGCTTTCTTTATATATCTTGTCTATATCTGGCAACTTTATTCTTAAACCTTGGGCATTAAGATACTCAAACATCCTACCTATATACCTTGTAACCTGTAATAGCTCTTTTATATTGTTTCTTATCTCTACATTTTCCTGTGGAGGGATCTCTTCTATAGCATATAGTATCCCATTATCTAACGCCTGATACCCAATAACTTTTAGGAACTCATCATTTAGATTTATAATTCTATCCAATACAGCTATAACCTTACCTACTCCGAGATTAGTTCTTATCTGTCTTAGACTAACAAACCTTGTTAATAGTTTGTCATAAGCTCTTATCCTATCTCCCTTAGACTCTTCTAAGATAATAAATCTTTCACCTAGATCTCTCATAGGCGGTCCTCAATTGACCACAGGCTCCTGAGATCCTTTCTCCCTTACTTATCCTCAGATAAGCCTCTTTCCCTAAACTTTTTATCAGATCAACAAATCTTAAGGCTTCTTTTACAGATGTCCTATAGGCTTCAGTATCTCTGTCCTTAGGATTGTAAAGTATTACATTGAAAAATACAGGGACATCCTTAAAAAGCTCTACAAGTCTATGGGCATCATCTATATCATCATTAATTCCTTTGAGCAGTGTATATTCGACTGAAATCCTGTTACCAGTTATACTTACGTATTCTTTTAGACTTCTTAGAATAATTTCTAACTTATAAGTATTTGCTAAAGGCACTAGCCCTTCTCTTTTTCTCTCGTCAGGGGTCCATAAAGAGAATGCCAGTCTGACCTTAGGATGTTTGTGAGCCAGATTTATTATCCCTCGAGGGATTCCAGATGTAGAAACAGTTATGTGCCTTGGAGATATATTTAACTCCTGGATAAATGTATCTATCGCTCTGAATACATTCTCCTCATTCAGAAAAGGTTCTCCCATCCCCATAAATACTATACTGCGTATATCTTTTTTTACATAACTTCTAGCAAAGATATACTGTCCTATTATCTCTTCATATGTAAGATTTCTATGAAAAGATTCACCAGTAGCACAGAATTTACACCCTATGGGACACCCTATCTGGGAGGAGAGACAGAGAGTTATCCTGTTATGATGGAATATTACTACCGATTCAAATGTGAGATTATCTTCAGTTTTAAAGACAAACTTGATTGTTTCCTCATCTTGGGCATAAGTCACCAGATCAAATGGTATTACGGAAAAGTTACTGGATAGAAAATTTCGTAATTCCTTTGGTAGATTACTCATCGAGTAAAAATCCAATACTGCTTTATCATATATCCATTCCAATATCTGGCGAACTCTGTATGGCTCATATCCTTTCTCTATAAGGATATCTCTTAATTCCTCACTATTTATCCCAAGGATACTACGCATAGCCTCTCCGAATTTTGGCTATATAAAACCCCTCCACATCATCTATATGTGGGAGGAATTGTCTTTCCTCTATAAGAAAATAATCTCTATTTTCACTTATAAACGATTTTATTATATCATAAGTTTCTTCTCTAGAGATTGTACAGGCGCTATAGATTAGGATTCCTCCAGGCTTCAAAAACTTAGAACCACTATTGAGTATCTTCTTCTGCATCTCAGACAACTTACTGATATCATCTATTCTTAGCCTCCATTTTATCTCTGGCTTTCTAGAAAGAGTGCCTAACCCCGAGCAGGGGACGTCTAGCAATATCCTGTCAAAATATCCTATCTCTTCGGGTTTCAGATCTTCTACTGGGCTCTCAATACTCCTAATTATTGATATGTTCCTCTTGATAGCCAGTGCTTTAAGGAATTTTAATTTGTCTTTAACTTTGTCTACAGCAATGATCTCTCCGATATTTGACATAAGTTCTGCGATGTAGGTGGTTTTACCTCCGATGCCAGAACATCCATCTAAAACTCTGAGTCCAGGGTTAAGATCCAATAGCTCTACTACAACCATTGATGGCTCTGACTGAATAAAAACCTTACCCTCATCTTCTAGCTCCACTATAGGGGTTATCTCTCCCTCCTTTAAGATTAGGCAATTTCTGCTAAACTTACCTCTTGTAACGGTTAATCCTCTTTTAGTAAGAGCGGTCTCTATTGTCTCTATATCTGTTTTTAAGACATTCACCCGGAAGCTTAGTGGCATAGGGTTATTGTTCCTCTCACACAGTAATCTTGTATCTTCTTCTCCCAACTCCTTTTCCCATTTGTCTATAAGCCATTTAGGATGGGAATAGACTATTGTTTTTTCTTCTGGCTTTAGATCGGTAGTTGCTATCCTTCTAAGTACTGCATTTATTAATCTGCTAGCCTTCCTACTTACTAGAATCTTCCCCATTTCTACAGCCTCATTCACCACAAGTGGTATAGGAGTACTGTGGTACAAAATCTGATAAGCTCCTATACGAAGGATTGTAAGGAGACCTAGGTCTAACCTTTCTGTTTTTACGAAGTTTGATATATACCAGTCTAATGTATTCTTTCTTCTCAATACCCCATATACAATATCAGTTATAAGGGGATTGTATATTGAAGGGATTTCACTCAATCTCTCTCTCATTAAGGTATTAGCATAAGACATCTTTCTTTCCACTGATAGGAGAATCTCGTAAGCTATCTTCTTAGCTTCTATTATCTTATTCATCTGCTAAAAAACTTCCCTCTTTTATCCTATAACCATTGGCAAAATCATATCCACTGATGACCTTTCTACTTTCTGGTTGGACCTTTTTGATCCACACACTTCCATCTTGAGTCCCAACTAATATCCCCTTTTCTTCAACACTTATGACTCTTCCTGGTTCTCCTTTTATAGGAGAAGGTTCCCCCTCTAAAATATTTATTCTTAATCCACATCTGTAGAAATATGCCTTAGGCCAGGGGGTAAGGGCTCGAATCTTGTTTACGATGTCTTTACTCCTGGCATTCCAGATAATTTTACCCATCTCCGGGTCGATCTTTGGAGCATAGGATACGGTCCCTAGGAGTTCCTGAGGGATAGGATTTATACTACCTGTTTCTATCAGTCCTATAGCCCTCTCCAGTACCTCTGCACCAATCATACTTAACCTTTCAGAGAGAGTTTCTGTTGTGTCTTCTGGAAAGATTTTGACTCTTTCCTGTAAGATGATGTCTCCAGCATCTAATTCTTCAGTAAGGTATATTATACTAACCCCAGTCTCTTCTTCTCCATTCATTATTGCCCACTGTATTGGAGCAGGTCCCCTGTATTTAGGAAGGAGAGATGGATGGAGATTTATAATACCCTTTGGAAACATATCTATTATCTTCTTTGGAATAATAAGTCCATAAGCCACCACTATACCAAGGTCAAACCCTGAAAGTTTATCTTTTATCTCGCTCAACTTTTCCGGAGAGAGTACAGGTATATTAAGCTCTAACGCCTTCGATTTAACTGGAGAAGGCTTTAGTTTTAATCCTCTCCCCTGAGGTTTATCCGGTTTAGTGATCACCAGGGATATCTTATCCTTTAACCTTTCTAAAGATGGGAGAGCAAATTCTGGAGTGCCCCAAAATACTATTCTGAGGATTTTTCCACCTTCCTTATAGATATGGCTCTATCTATAAATAGTATGCCATCTAGATGATCAATTTCGTGTTGAAATGCTCTAGCAGAAAGATTATTTGCCTCTATCTCTATCTCCCTCTCATTTAGATCTAATCCCTTAACTATAATTCTAGTTGCCCTACTTACATCTCCAACGACATTTGGAATACTTAAACAGCCCTCTTCTCCTAGTTCTTCTCCCTCCATATAAGTAATTACTGGATTTACTACAACTATAGGGGATCTTATCTTTACTATAATAACCCTCTCACTTACTCCTACCTGAGGAGCGGCTAAGCCAATCCCATTAGCCTTTTCCATAGCTTCTTCCATATATCTAACAAGCCTCTTTATCCTTCTATCTATCTTATTTACAGGAACAGCCTTCTGCCTTAAAACTGGATCCCCGTAAATTCTTATCGCTACTCCCGACATATATTTTCCCTCCTGAGGTATCTATAACATAGACACAGGATCTACGTCTACCATTATACCAATGTCTTTATAATTATAAGCCCCTACAAGTTCTTTTACAACTTTCATTATGTCTACAGTTAGGTCTTTTATCTTCAAAAGAATATGCCAGTGAAATGTCTTTTTTATCCTATAGAAAGGACATCTAGCAGGCCCTGAATAGTCTATCCTCAATCTTCTCTCTATGTCAAGAGCTAGAGAGGCCGCTATAGTTTTTACACTCTCCTCATCTTTTCCGGAGACGACTATTCTTACTATGTGACTATAGGGAGGATATCCAAGAGACCTCCGTAGTTGAGATTCATATCTGTAGAAGCTCTCATAATCCAACCTGCTCGCATACTTTATAGGATAATAACTGGGAAGCATACTCTGAATCACTAAATATTTGTTATTCCCTGTTTGTTCAGCCAAGCTATATATAAGCTGAAAGATTCTTTCGCTAACTTTGAAGTCAGGTAGATTCAGAGCCAAGTCTGAGGCTAAAATTCCAGTTAGGGCAACATTTGGGAGACGAAAACCCTTCGCTATCATCTGCGTTCCAACCAGAATGTCTATATTCCCGTTTATGAATCTCTCCCATATCTCGTTAATCTCTTTGGTGGGAAGGTCTGCATCCATTCTGGCTATTCTAGCTTTAGGGAATATCTTCTGTAGTATCTCTTCTATCCTCTCTACACCGTAACCAAACAGTTCCATTTTTCCCCCACATTCTGGACACTGATCCATTTTATCTATACTATATCCGCAGTAGTGACATTCAAGTCCTTCATCCTTATGATATACTAGCGCAATATTACAGTTTGGGCATCTCTCGATATACCCACAATTCTTACAGACTTCAAGGGTAAAATATCCCTTTCTATTGACCAGTATAAGTATCTGTTTTTTTCTAGCCAAGGAGACCTTGCAATAATGTATCAGTTCTCTGCTGAGAAAACCCCTTCTCCCTTTCATATTTACTGATTTTATATTACTCAGATCCCTTGTTCTATCTTCGGTAATGATATTTATTCTGTTCTCTGTGACCCTCTTATATGTATCCAATGAAGGGGTACTGCTTCCAAATATAACCTTACATCCTAACAATTCTTGAATCCTGTAAGCTATCGTCCTAGCATCATAGAGAGGTCTACTCTCATCTTTATAGCTGTCACTCTCTTCCCCATCAATAATTATCAATCCTAGATTTTCTAGTGGGGCAAATATGGCTGATCTGGTTCCTAAGACTATTTTAACCTTGCCATACCTTATACGCCACCATTCCTCATTCTTTACTGCAGGGCTCTGTCCACTGTATAACATGGCGATATCCCCTTCATATTCCTTTCTAAACTTATCTTCTACTGCTAGGAGGGTATCTACTTCGGGGAATAGTACAACTACTCCTTTGCCATTATCTCTTTCTTTTTCTATAAGTTTCAAGTAGACACTAAGCCTCTCTTCGATTGGAAGCTTTACTAAAAGATTTCTGTATTCCCCTAGAAGAGGAGTTTCATAGTCAGAAAGGGGTATGTAACCTGCATAACCTTTTTTCTTTTTCTTTCTTCTTGTTTTTGGCACCTTAACTTTTAAGGTACCATCATATTTTACATCTATATTCCTTATCTCTGGGGGAATTACTGTTGCTAATGCCTGAGAGAGATTACATATATAATACTCAGAAATCCAATATGCAAGATCTAAAAGATGGGGTAAGACTAAAGGCACATCAAATATTCTGTCCAAGACCATCTTTGAGTCTTGGACAGATACTTCCTTGTTTTCTTTTATTACATAACCTTTCGCCAGATGTCCCTTTAAGAGAACCGCAACATAATCTCCTATCCGGAGGACGTTATTCGAAGAATAAGAAAAAATCAAATCTTTCGGGGCATTTCTATCTATAAGAATATCATATGTTAAAGGCATTCTTTAATTCATCTACTTTATCAAGCCTTTCCCAAGGTAAATCCAGATCTATTCTTCCAAAGTGGCCGTAAGCTGCCAGTTTTCTGTAGATAGGCCTTCTGAGATTGAAATTTTCTATTATGCTCTTGGGCCTAAAGTCAAAAAGTTCTCTTACTACTCTGTTTAACTTTTCAGGGTCAACCTTTTCAGTATTGAATGTCTCTACATATAGAGAGATTGGTTCGCTTACCCCTATCACATAGGCCACCTGTACTTCACACTTATCTGCTAATCCACTAGCCACTATGTTCTTAGCAGTATACCTAGCCATATAAGCAGCAGACCTATCTACCTTGGTAGGATCTTTACCAGAGAAACATCCTCCTCCGTGTCTTGCCATTCCACCGTAGGTATCCACTATTATCTTTCTGCCAGTAAGTCCAGCATCTCCTGCCGGTCCACCGATTACAAATCTTCCAGTAGCATTTATATAGTACTTTGTATCTTTATCTAACCATTCTTTAGGGATTGTATACTTTATTACATATTCTATAATCTCTTCTCTGAGTTTGTTCATATCTACGTCAGGATCGTGTTGTGCAGCAATGACCACCCTATCTACCCTTACCGGTCTATCTCCATCATAGACCACCGTGACCTGAGTCTTTCCGTCGGGTCTTAAATAGGAAAGAAAGCCAGATTTTCTTACCTCAGCCAGTCTATAAGCTAGGCGATGAGCTAGTATTATAGGTGTAGGCATATATGAAGCACTTTCCATAATATCCATAGCTTCGTTGGTTGCATAACCAAACATAAGTCCCTGATCTCCAGCACCAATATCTTTGTCCTTTATGACGCCCTGAGCTATATCCGGAGACTGTTCTTTAAGAGACACAAGTATTCCACAACTATCAGCATCGAGTCCATAAGATGCATCAGTATATCCTATTTCCTTTACTGTGTTTCTTATTACCTTGTTTATATCTATCATTGCCCTACTAGATATCTCTCCTGTTACATGGATCAATCCAAGCGTAGTTAAGGTTTCACAGGCAACTCTCGACTCTGGATCTTTCTCTAAATAACTATCTAGGATAGCATCAGAGATCTGATCAGCTATCTTATCCGGATGTCCTTCAGTTACCGACTCTGCATTAAAGTATTTGATATATCTTTTCACCTTTACACCTCCGTCATCCTACTGCGGCACTGCCTAAATAAGCCTCTAATACTTCAGGTTTAGTCTTTATTTCATCAGGAGTTCCTTCCGCTATAATCTCTCCATAGTTTAATACTATTACTCTTTCACATATGTTCATTACTACACGCATATCATGCTCTATCAGAATGATTGTGAGATCTAACTCATCCCTTAAAAATTTTATCATTCTCATCAGTTCATCTGTCTCTCTCGGATTCATCCCGGCTGCCGGTTCATCCAGTAAGACTAATCTTGGCTCAGTAGCTACAGCTCTAGCTATTTCTAATTTTCTCTGATCCCCATATGGGAGATTCTTTGCTATCTCATCCTTTACTCCTCTAAGTCCTACCAATTCTAAGGCATTAAGAGCTTTCTCTTCAATTGCCTTTTCCAACTTATAGAATAGGGAGGTCCTTAAGAAGGTATGTAGATAAGGTATATTGAAATGCATCTGTGCTGCGATCATAACATTTTCAAGTACGGTCAGATTTGGAAATAATCTTATGTTTTGGAATGTCCTCGATATCCCAAGTTTTGCTATTTGATAGGTGGGTCTACCTGTTATATCGATGTTTGAAAATATAACTCTTCCCTTTACTGGAATGTGAAATCCGGTAATTGTATTAAAGACCGTTGTCTTTCCAGCACCATTTGGACCTATCAATCCTACGAGTTCTCTTTCTTCTACTGTAAGATCAAAATTTGATACCGCCAAAAGACCTCCAAATGCCACTGTTATGTCTTCTAGTCTTAAGAGGCTCATTGCTCCCTAATCTTCCTCCTATAACCTCCTAAAAGCCCTTGAGGTCTCAATAACATTGTCAAAATAAGGAGAAGGGAATATATGACCATACGCGGATCTACCGTAGTATTAAATATTACCTTCACATACCTAAGAAGCTCGGGTAAAAATGTGAGAAGAACCGCAGAAATAGTTACTCCACTGATACTTCCTAGACCACCCAAAACTATCATTACCAAGACCTCTACCGATTTCATAAAGGTAAATGAGCTGGGATGGAGAAATTGAATATAATGCGCCCATAATCCTCCGGCAATACCAGCCCAGAATGCTCCAAAGATGAAGGCAAAGATTTTAAACCTAGTTGTATTTATTCCCATAGCTTCTGAAGCTATCTCATCCTCTCTTATAGAAAGAATAGCTCTACCCTGAGGGCTCTTTAATAGATTATAAGAGCTTATCAGTACCAACAGGACCACAAAGTATACCCAAAAGAAACTGGTATATTTGGGTATACCAGGAAATCCTCTAGCACCTCCAACAATGTCTAGGTTGAACAGTATTACACGTATAATTTCTCCCATCCCCAGTGTGGCTATAGCCAGATAATCTCCTCTTAACCTCAGTGTCGGTATACCTACGCCAAGTCCTATCAGACCTGCTAGTATACCGCCGGAGATAAGAGCTAGTGGAAATGGTATCTTATAATAAAAAGTTAAGAAGGAAGAAAAGTAGGCTCCTACAGCCATAAAGCCTGCATGCCCTAATGAAAACTGACCACATAAGCCATTTATCACATTAAGACTTACAGCCAGTATGATATTTATACCGGCAAAGATAATTATCTGAAGATAGTAAGGGTTGATATAAGGTGATAAAAGATTAAACAGATAGATAATAATTGTTCCCAGTATAAACAGAGGATATCTAAGATTTCTTATCTTTTCCATTCTTTATACCTTCTCCCTTGTAATAGCACCAAATATTCCAGAAGGTTTTACAAGAAGTATGATGATAAGGATAGCAAAAGCTATAGCATCCCTATAGGACGAAGCTATAAATGCAGAGACAAGTATCTCTGCTATACCCAATATAAAACCGCCTACCATAGCTCCGGGGATTATACCTATTCCCCCAAGAACTGCTGCTACAAAGGCTTTCACACCAGGCATAACACCCATAAGAGGGTCTATTCGATTGAAATATATACCTACCAATACTCCACCTGCTGCCGCCAGCATTGACCCTATAGCAAATGTAAAAGATATAACATAATCGATGTTTACCCCCATCATCCAGGCGGTTTCTCTATCAAAAGAGACCGCTCTCATCGCCATCCCAATTTTGGTTTTATTGACTATAAATTGTAAAAGTATCATAAGGATGATAGCGACAGAGACGATCACTAATTGCCTGTTATTCACTATTATTCCAAATCTCTCGTATATTCCCTGATATATCTTCAAGGGTAGTACCTGCGGAAAGGCTCTTGGAGTTGGAGTCCAGAAGATAACTCCAAGATTTTCAAGAAGGAAAGAGACTCCAATAGCGGTCGTTAAAGCTGCTATACGTGGTGCATTACGGATTCGTAATGGTCTATAAGCAAACTTTTCAATACTCATCCCTAATACGGCACATACAAGCATAGCAAAGATAAAGGATGGTACTATACCCCACTTAAAAGATACTATGGCAAAATATCCGGCATAAGCTCCTACCATATATATATCTCCATGAGCAAAGTTTATGAGTCTAAGTATCCCATAGACCATAGTATAACCAAGGGCTATAAGGGCATATATGCTGCCCAATGCGATACCATTTATAAGCTGTTGTAATATTTCTGTCATCATCTTAACCAGCTAATTTTAACATATATTTTTATACACAAAAGGGGAGAGGAAACATCAGGAAAAGTTTTATCTCCTCTCCCCTTAAGATCATCACTTCTTGGGAGGACTTACGGTAGTCTTATAGACCTGATTACCATTACTATCAAAGCCAATAATAACTGCACTCTTCAGCGGATTCCTGTTTTCATCAAGGGTAATCGTTCCTGTCACAAGCTTTAGATTCTTGGTATTGGCTAAAGCATCTCTTATAGCATCTCTATCCACCTTGCCTGCCCTCTTTATAGCGTCTGCTAACATATAGGCTGCATCGTAACCTAAGGCTGCTAACATATCAGGGACCTGATTATATCTCTTCTTAAAGTTGGCGACAAAGGTCTTTACCTGTGGAGCGCTAGAACCAGCGAAGAAGTGTCCACTGAAGTAGCAGTCTTTTAGATTCTCTTTACCAGCAAGCTGTACCAGTTGAGGAGAGTCAAATCCATCTCCACCTAGGATTGGGACATTGATACCAAGTTCTCTAGCTTGCTTTATTATAAGTCCTGCAGTATCGTAGTAAGAAGGTACATATAGGACATCTGGATTTTTACCTTTTATTTTGGTGAGCTGAGCACTAAAATCCTGATCACCGGAGCTAAAGGATTCTTCTGCTACGATCTTTCCGCCAATTTTTGTAAAGGTCTCTTTGAAGTACTTTGCTAATCCTATACTGTAATCACTAGTCTTCTCATATAAGATAGCAGCAGTACTCACTCTCTTACCCAAGCCAGTCTTTGCAAATCTTGCCATAACTGTTCCCTGAAAGTCATCGACAAAGCAGACTCTAAAGATGTAATTGCCAACCTGGGTAACTCTAGGATTAGTTGCAGTCGGTGTCAGAAGAGGTACCTTACTCTGTTGAGCTATAGGGGCAGCTGCCAGAGTATTACTGGATATGACAGGCCCTAATATAGCTACAACTTT
>CAZZLK010000020.1:0-14245 GCA_964655195.1 uncultured bacterium | reverse complement strand
TTAGATTCTGTCTCCAGTGATCCAAACTCTTTTAGCTTTCTATATGACCTAGAAGAACCTTACGAGAAAAAGATGGAAAAGATAGCCAGATCTGTATATGGGGCAGAAGGAATAAAACTCAGTGATGAAGCCCAAAATGATCTCAAAAGAATATATAAATGGGGATTTACAGGCCTTCCGGTATGTATGGCTAAGACACAGTACTCACTGACTGATGACCCAAAGAAACTAGGTAAACCTAAGGGATTCTATATAAATGTACAAAAACTAAAGGTATCTCTGGGAGCCGGCTTTATAGTGGCTTACACCGGCTCTATACTGACGATGCCCGGATTACCAAAGTCTCCCTCGGCGATGAGGATCGATGTGAATGAGGAAGGAGAGATTGTAGGAATTAATTAATATTTACCGTACTTTTTGACCAGCTCTATAACCCTCTTATAATCCTCAAAGCTTATATTCTTGGGGATGGAGTGATCGCTATGGTATATGTAGCCCCCTCCCTTTTTGGCAACTTCAAACTTTTTACTTATCTCTTCCTCTATAGCAACAGGATCAGTCATCTTTCTGACATCTATGCCACCCATAAATGCAATCTTATCTCCATATTTTGGTTTAAGCTCCAGTAAGTCCATACCCGCCTTTACCTCTAAAGGCTGAAGGCAATCAAACCCCGCCTCTATTAAGTAGGGAATCAGTTCCTTTACATTGCCACAGGAATGGAGGATAACAGGCATATTATGTCTGTGGAAGAACTCACAGATCATAGCATCTGTTTCCTGAAGGACTTTCTGATACGTCCTTGGTGAGAATAAAAGTCCATTTCTGTACCCCATATCGTTGAATAAAAATGCCCCATCAAACTTAAATCCGTGTTCCATCATAATCTTTGCCATCTCAATGAGTAAGATGGCATGGGTCCTGAACATATCCTTAGCCCATTCTGGATCTTCCACCAGGATGATGAGTAACTCTTCAGTCTTTATATATGACTGAAAAAGATCGTAACCCATAGCTGCGTTATAGGTGATGAATTTCCCGTCCTCATATGCCCTGTTATAAGCATTTAGAGAAGAGACCCAATCAACCCTCGTTATATCAGGTTGGAGTCTGTCCTTTATCTTATACCAGTCCTCCTTGGACTTTATTGGCCAGTCTATGATCTCGGGCGTGGTAGAATAATCCCTGAAGTTTTTCCTCACCCCTCCATATGGGGTGGTCTCAATAATATATGTCTCGTTTCTCTCCAGTACCTTCACCGGAAATCTGGGAGAAAGGTCTGCTCCAAAACCAGCCATCTCAAAACCAAAATATTCTGACACAGGTATCTCCTCTGGTAGACCTTCCTTATGCCACCTGCTTACAGTTGCTCCCCATATACTATCTTGAATGGGGACTCTGTCAGGCTCCTTATGTTCCAAAGCCATCCTTACTCTTTCTCTACTGGTCATCTTCGATCCCTCCTCTTTATAGATACTCTTTTGGATTTACCGGCCTGTCATTTACTCTTACCTCATAGTGCAGATGTGGACCGGTAGTATATCCAGTTGTACCGGTATAACCAATGATATCCCCCCGTTCAATCCTCTTACCCACACTTACTGATAGTCTAGATAGATGAGCATAAAGAGTGCTAAAACCAAAGTTATGTCTTATAATTACAGTAAGTCCATAACCACCTTTCCAGCCTGCATAGGAGACAATCCCATTTGCCGTAGCCCTTACTGGGGTTCCTACTCTTGCACGTATATCTATCCCAGTATGGAATTCTCCTCTCCTAAATCCAAATCCAGATGAGATATTACCAAAAACTGGATAGCCACTGGGGACGAAATACTTCCACTCGTAAAGGACCTCCAGCTGAGACCTGATCTGATTCAAACTTTCTTTCTGCGTCTCTATAGAATTGTCGAGATTACTTAACTTTTTATATACCTCCTCTAAAGAAATATCTGTACCTCTGGAGGGATACCTCCTCTGACTTCTCTTATAAGAGATGTCTATTTTTAAAGCCTTTTCTGTCAGGGTCTGGACCTGTTTACTCAGTCTCTCAAGGTCCTCTACCTTACTCTTTAATTTCTCTGCCTCACTGTTTAATCTGGCAATCTCAAGTTTCTGCTTATTGTTTATATCTTCAAGCTTCTTTAGATCTTGAATCCTCGAGTGAGCTAAAGAGAGATTGTTCTCAAGTCGGTATATGTGTATCCTAGACTTGTACAGGTTACCAGAAAGAATTGCTATTACTGCAATTAAAGATGCTATACATAGCTTCACATACTCCCACCTGTCTTTATCCATATAACACCTCTTATATGTCTTTGATAGTATAACCTTCTTTTAACGCTACTTCTACTGCCTTCTTCTCCTCTTCAGTAAGACTCATATCTCCTCCTGAATAGGGCTTAAGATAAAGATAGGACTGATCCCTTGTATGGATGGATGTAAGAATAATACCCTTATCACCAGCCATAAAAGCCAGTGAAAAGCTAAGTTTACCAGACATACCTTGAAAGGCATCGTACCTTGTTCCACCAATAGAAAGAGACGATAGTATCAACTCCCCCCTCTGCTTCTCCTCGATCCTCTTTATGTTCTTCCTCAGTACAAAAATAAGTACAACAAGCACTATATTTAATACTATTAACGCACCAATAATGAATAGAATAAGATCATTCATACCTTTCTCTCTTCTAAAAGTACTAAACCTGGTTTTATCTTATAGCCTGCACCTTCGGATTTAAAGATCAACATCCTTCCCCCACTCTTTAATAGAGGGAAGATCATTTCCTTAAGATATTCAATCTCTCCCACTCCTCTAGACACAGCTATATCAAAAGCATTGGTATAATTCGGATCATCCTTTAATAGCCTAGCATCCCTGCAGAGTACTTCTACATTACTCAAGCCAAGTTTGGATTTAATAAGATTCAGAAAGGCAGTCTTTTTAACAGAAACATCGACCAATAAAAAATATGCGTCTTCCTGAGCTATAGCAAGAGGTATACCTGGGAACCCAGCCCCAGAACCTATGTCTATAACCCTTCTACCACTCCAGTCATTAATAATCAAAAGTGGTGCTAGAGATTCCTCTATAAGCTTGATAAACTCTTCCCTACTACGTGCACCAGAAAGACTAAAAGCTTTACGTGCTTTTAAAAGCTCTTCTAGATACATCTCAAGTCTTGGATATTTCTCTCTTATATAGTTCCAGGTATACAAGTAGGACATCTATATCGGCAGGACTAACTCCCTGTAGTCTACTAGCCTGACCCAGAGTTCTCGGTCTAACCTGATTTAACCTATCACGAGCCTCAAGTGAAAGACCTTTAATGGTACTGTAGTCTATGTCTTCTGGTAATAGTTTATCATCCAGCTGACTGAACCTCTTGATCCTCTCCTCTTCCCTCTTTATATATCCCTCATACTTCACCTTAGCCTCTAACCTGGTTATGAGTTCAGAAGAGAGGGTAGTCTCCATACCTAGCTCCTTCATAACATCTATGTAAGATACCTCAGGCCTCTTCAGATAGTTGTAAGCAGAAATCTTTAAATCGGGGATATTTGTCCTCTTGAGTCTTTCTATCTCTTCTTCTATGATCTCTTTTCTCTCCAGCATCTCCTTATAGGTCTTCTCATCTATCAAGCCAATCTTATAACCTTTCTCCATAAGTCTTTCGTCTGCATTATCCTGCATAAGTATCAGACGATACTCTGCCCTTGAGGTAAGTATCCTGTATGGCTCAACAATCCCCTTAGTTATCAGATCATCTATGAGGACTCCAATATACGCCTCGTTTCTCTGGAGGTAAAAAGGAGGTCTCTTCTGAACGTAAAATGCCGCATTTATACCTGCTATAAGCCCCTGAGCAGCTGCCTCTTCATACCCGGAAGTACCATTTATCTGACCGGCAAGAAAGAGTCCAGAGATTCTCTTGGTCTCCAGAGTCTCTTTTAACTGGTCGGGATAAACCATATCGTACTCTATAGCATATCCAGGTCTCATCATCTCAACTTCTTCGAGTCCAGGAATAGATCTGAGGAGTTCTATCTGAACCTCCTCCGGCAGACTTGTATACATACCCTGAACATACATCTCATTGGTATGGATACCTTCAGGCTCTATAAAGACCTGATGTCTCTCCCTGTGTGGAAAATGGACCACTTTTGTCTCAAAAGAAGGACAGTATCTGGTCCCTGTTCCAGTTATCTGTCCGGCATACATAGGTGCCCTATGGAGATTCTTTAATACTATCTCCCTGGTCTTTTCAGTAGTAAAGGTAAGCCAACAGGAGAGTTGCTTCCTGCCAATAACCTCTGCCAGTTCAGTACGATAAGAAAATCTGAGTGGAACTTCGCTTGGTGGCTGTTCTGTCATCCTGGAAAAGTCTACCGTCCTTCCGTCTACTCTAGGGGGAGTCCCAGTCTTGAACCTTCCTATTCTGAATCCAAGATTCTTGAGGGACTGGGTCAGTTCTTCACTGGGTGGTTCTCCTGCCCTTCCGGCAGGATAGGACACCTCTGTCCCTATAAAGACCCTTCCACCAAGGAAGGTACCGGTAGTTATAACAACTGCATTACCATAAAACTCCTGGTTGGTTCTCGTTTTTACCCCTATTACCCTGTTACCATCAACCAGGATATCTGTCACCTGTGCCTGTCTCAGGGTAAGATTTGGTGTATTTTCAAGTTTCTCCTTCATATAGATATGATAAAACTTCTTCTCCACCTGAGCCCTGTAAGCCCTTACCGCTATACCCTTTCCAGAATTAAGGACCCTGATATGTATATAGGTGGCGTCGGTGGCTCTCCCGATCTCTCCACCAAGGGCATCTACCTCTCTGACCAGATGCCCTTTCCCTGGACCACCTACTGCAGGATTACAGGGCATCCATCCTATAGTATCAAGATTTCCCGTCAAAAGCAAGACACTACAGCCCAGTCTATTGGCAGAAAGGGCTGCCTCTATGCCTGCATGTCCTGCTCCCACAACAATAACATCATACATCTTCATTTTCCCACACAAAATCTGGAGAATATCTCCTCAACTATATCTATGCTTGCAGTTTCTCCTGTAATCTCTCCCAATATATTATAACTCTCCCAGACCTCTCCTGCTATAACATCGATTGGAAGTCTGGATCTGATTCCTTCTAGAGCGCTCGAGAGCCTATCAAGACATCTCCTTATAAGGGCTTCGTGCCTGGTATTTATAGGGATTACAAGGTCCGGTGATGGCACACCACCAAGCAATTCTTTTATCTTTAGCTTTAATCTGTCTATTCCCTCCCCTGTCCTACAGGAAATTTCCACAGTTAGCCCATAATCTTTTATGTCATCGATATGGAGCACCCTGTTACTCAGATCTATCTTGTTTAACGCAACAATCCTCTTCTTATCCCTTGTGAGTCTTTCGATCTCCAGATCTTCCTCTTTTAAAGGCTCACCAGCATCTATAACACAGATGACTATATCCGCACTCTCTATCGAAGACATAGTCCTATTAACACCGATACTCTCTACCAGATCCTGAGTATCTCTAATACCGGCGGTATCGATAAGGGTAACAGGAATCCCATCTATAGTTATAGATTCGGTTATCGTATCCCTAGTGGTTCCAGGTATAGGGGTCACTATAGCTCTCTCCTCTCCAAGTAAAATGTTCAATAGACTAGATTTTCCCACGTTAGGCCTTCCAACTATCGGACAGTAAAGTCCTCTCCTGTATAACCTGGTAAAATATGCACCGTTTAAAATATTTTTCAGTTTATCTACCATATCAGATATCCTTGCTTCGGTGGATTCATAAGAAAGCTCAACCTCTTCTGGGAAATCTATCCCTGCTTCTAGCTCAGCTATAAGGTCTTTTAGTCTTTCCATAATCGGCTTGATCTCTTTACTCAATCTCCCCTGTAACTGTACATAGGAAGACCTAAGGGCTATCTCACTCCTAGCCTGTATGATATCTATAACTGCCTCTGCTCTAGAGAGATCAAGCTTTCCATTTAGAAATGCCCTCTTAGTGAATTCACCGGGTAATGCAAGCCTTGCACCTAACTCTATCAAAAACTTAATCAGTAGCTCTTCCAATACAGGGCTTCCATGTACATAAAACTCTACCGTATCCTCCCCTGTATAACTATGGGGAGCCCTCATAATAAGTAGAAGACACTCGTCTATGGGTTCACCAGTCGTAGGGTTTATAATATGACCAAATACAGCCCTGTGCGATGGTACTTCTTTTAAATCTCTCTTACCTTTAAAGACCTTCTGGGCAAGACTTATAGAGATGGGCCCACTTAACCTTATTACCCCTATACCGGATTCTCCATAGGGAGTAGAGAGTGCTACTATAGTGTCATCCATTTCTACGCTTTAATGCCACTATAACCCTCCTCTTGGGTTCTTTCCCCTCACTATAGGTTATAACTTCAGGATTATTCTCCAGAGTCTTATGGATTATCCTTCTTAATGCTGCAGGCATAGGTCTAAAGATAAACTTTTTGCCAGTCTTTTTCACTCTAAAGGCAGCCTTTCTAGCTAGGAATACCAGTTTCTTTTCCTTCTCTGCCCTGTATCCATTTATGTCTAAAGTTACCATTACCTCTTCATCTATACTCCTTCTTATATAGAGTCTCAAAAGGTGTTGAAGAGAGTATAGAATTACCCCCTTTCTCCCTATAAGAAAAGAGACATCCTCTCCTTTTAGATTTACCCAATATATGTTATCCTTTAGCTCTACAGTCATATCATACTTAAGCCTGTATGGAGCAAGTAACTGATTGATAAAGATCTTGGCAAGACTTTCTATACTAGGCTTCTGTCTCAGCATAAACAACCTCCATCGACTATTTTAATACCCTCATTACATATACCTGTTGAATAGTTGTAAGAATATTAAATACAAACCAGTAAAGGATAAAGGCAGAAGGAAAACCTCGGAATAGTATAGTAAATACTATGGGTAGCCCTATGTTCATAAAGAGCTGACTGCTACGCTGTGATGGATCGTCACTTAATGGAGATGAGAGGAAACTGGAAGCTACCATACTGATCCCATATATAATGAGTAGTGGAAGATCAGGAGACGCCAGACTCTTTATCCACAAAAAGCTGGCATTGGCAAACTTACTAGAATATGCGTTTATGGCGCTATAAAGTATAGCCAGTATAGGGAACTGAATAAGTAGCGGTAAACAGCCTCCTAAAGGATTGATCTTATGTCTTCTGTAAAGTTCCATCATTTCCTGATTTAACCTCTGTGGATCATCCTTATACTTTTCTCTTAGTTTATTAAGCTCTGGCTGAATCCTCTGCTGGTCTTTAAGCGCCTTAAACTGTTGATGCGTGAGGGGATAAAGAATAAGCTTTACAATAACAGTAAAGAGGATCAGAGCAACTCCGTAGTTGCCCGTCAATTTATAGAAGAAATCAAGTATACCTATAATAAAATTGTTCACATAGCCCATATACTTTCAACCTTCCTCACTCAGATTAGTGGATCATAACCACCAGGATTAAAAGGATTACAGCGCAGGATACGTCTTGCCCCTAGAAGTATCCCCTTGAATAAACCATACTTCTCTATAGCCTGATAAGTATAATCAGAACAAGTTGGATAGAACCTGCAATTTCTACCCAATATAGGAGAGATAAATACCCTATAAAATCTTATCAGAGCTAAAACTATTCTCCTCATCTCTTATACGCAGGACAAGCCTCCTAACTGTATCTTTAATCCTTCTAAAATCAAAATCTAACACCTCTGGCTTTATAACAAAAAGCAAGTCGTAATTATCTATATAAAACTCTTCTGATTCAAAAGCCCCCCTTACTCTTCTCTTTGCCCTATTACGGGAGACAGCATTCTTAAACCCTCTTGTAGTGATAAATCCAACCTTCCCACTACCTCTAGCCACATACAGACTTATACCATTCATCGTTATTTTTTTACCAGACTTCAAAATACTTTTTATATCTTTTGACTTAGAGAGCCTCTTCTCTCTGGGGAGCATTATACTGGAACGAGTCTATGTCTCCCCTTGGCTCTTCTACGCTTAAGCACCTTTCTTCCACCAGGAGTGCTCATCCTGGCAAGGAAGCCGTGCGTAGTCTTTCTAGGTTTTCTATTCCTCTGAAAAGCCGTCTTCTTCATTATCTACCTCCTTCCATCCTTACGAATGAAAATAATACCATAATTAAAGAATATTTACAAGAATCATCTATATAAGAATTTACAAGATTTACAGTAATAGGGTCTGGTCTTATCTGTACATCTATCTTGCCATTCTCTTTATTTTATCAAGATCCATATTACTTCCAACAACGTTTATATAAGAGTAATCTTTAATACCAATACCAAGCTCTATTGCCCTCTTTATCTGTGGATGGGACCATATATCTCTGTCCTGAATCGCAGGAGTAGTACCTAAACTCCTAAGTAGAGACAGGCCAATTATATCTACCGCTATTCTATCTTGTGAAGCAATGATTGCACCTGGATCTCTAACCTCTCCCTTATCTGGACCGCCTCTAACGAAGACCTTAGTTGCATCGAGGATGTTCAGCTTTGGATTAAAGGCAAGATTTAATTCGGCTATCATCTCCTTAATATTACCAGAACTATGCATGAACATCCTATCTGACATATGAATAAATCCGACAAAATTTTTCAGACTCATAGAAAAGTCAGTTATAGAATGAGTCTTTACCACTCCAACGTTTATAATATGGTCCACCTGGGTAACTATCTTGGGAATTCTAAAACCATTGACCCAATATTTAGAACCTTCAGGTCTTACAGGAATCCATTCTTCATTATCCAGAGCCATGACCTCTGCACCTGCACTTCTAGCGGATTGAGCTATCCCTACCTTCTCCATATTGTACATAGTGTTCTGCCAGAGGACACCAGATCTGTCAGCCACAATTATCCTTTTGGCTCCGCTTTCAAAACACATAGTAACTATCTCTTTTATGACCTCTGGATTTGTAGTACCGGGATAAGGATCGTCAGAGTTTACATTAGGTTTGACAAGTACAGTATCACCAGGTTTTATAAAACTCAATCCTCCAGCCATAGCTACAGCCTTTCTTACCGATGCCTTTACAGTGCTTTCCTTTACGATACTCACATCTGCTACGCTGTGTATTTCTCTCGTTTGAGTACTGGAGGCAAGCACAAAGTTAGAGGAATAGTTACTGATAAGTATCTTTGATGTATAACTATTTTCTCTTGCCAAGATAGGACTGGAAGAGAGTATCGTTACACCAAGCCCAACTTTGACCCACTTAAGATATTCATCTTTCCCCATAAAACTCACCTCTTAAATATTATAGGCGACGACTTAGGTCGTCGCCCCATAATCTATTTTTACAATTCTTCTAGAAGGCTACTAAAGGTGTCGTGATGTTCTTCTTCATCCTCGAGGATATCTCTAAAGATCTCGGCGGTAGTTGTATCCCCCTCTTTCTCAGCCAGTGCTATGATCCTCTTATACATCTCTATGGCGTTTTCCTCGTCCTTTACATCCTGCTCTAGCATCTCCTTAAGAGAGTTACCGACATTTATAGGAGTAGGTTTAGTGGTTGGGATACCACCAAGATAGAACAATCTCTCTGCTATAATCTCAGCGTGTTTCATCTCCTCTATGGAGATACTCCTGAACTCTTCCTTAACGGCAAATGCCTTGACCCCTCTCCACTGTATATGCTGCCACATATACTGGATAGAAACCTGTATCTCTCTCGCTATAGCCTGGTTGAGAAGGTCTAAAAGTTCCTGACTTACCTTCTGATAAGCCATCAAAAACACCTCCTATTTAAAAATCTTTATAGATAGATTTTACCATCTTATCAGTATAAAGTCAAAACGGAGCCTACACTGGCCTGCAATCACTTTTAAAAAGAAGAATTCCTTTCCAGCTAGAGTTTGTATACCATAATTAAAAACTCTAACCAGAAAGGAGTAATTTACCCTGTAGTAAGCACCACAAAAATTAACGATGCTAATTACCTTTTCAAAAATTCGTAAGGAAATATCTTTTCAGGTGGCTTTCCCTTATTCTTTGATGCCCCTGGCAATCCCAGTGTAGCAGGATATGGCCCTGTATTTCCATTTGCATCCATTTTTATCACGTAAACATCAAAATCTCCTGCCCCAAATGACTCTGTCCGTCCAGCAACAATGTATCCTCCGTCATATGTCTGTTGTATGGAAAGTGTTGCTACATCTTCCATACTTCCACCATAAGTCTTCTCCCATACCTTATTCCCACCTGCATCAAGCTTTATGATGTAAACATCATAACTTCCTGCCCCAAATGATTCTGTCCATCCAGCAACAATGTATCCTCCATCAGTTGTCTGTTGTATGGAAAATGCTACATCAAAACCACTTCCACCATAAGTCTTCTCCCATACCTTATTCCCACCTGCATCAAGCTTTATGATGTAAACATCATAACTTCCTGCCCCAAATGACTCTGTCCCTCCAGCAACAATGTATCCTACATCAGTTGTCTGTTGTATGGAAAATGCTACATCAAAACTACTTCCACCATAAGTCTTCTCCCAGACCTTATTCCCATTTGCATCAAGCTTTATGATGTAAACATCAGAATATCCTGCCCCAAAAGAATATGTCCCTCCAGCAACAACGTATCCTCCATCAGTTGTCTGTTGTATGGAAAATGTCCAATCATAACTACTTCCACCATAAGTCTTCTCCCAGACCTTATTCCCATTTGCATCCATTTTTATCACGTAAACATCAAAATCTCCTGCCCCAAATGACTCTGTCTCTCCAGCAACTATATACCCTCCATCAGTTGTCTGCTGTATGGAAAATGCTGCATCATAACTACTTCCACCATAAGTCTTCTCCCAGACCTTATTCCCACCTGCATCAAGCTTTATGATGTAAACATCAAAATCTCCTGCCCCAAAAGAAGATGTATCTCCAGCAACAACGTATCCTCCATCATATGTCTGTTGTATGGAAAATGCTGCATCATAACTACTTCCACCATAAGTCTTCTCCCAGACCTTATTCCCATTTGCATCAAGCTTTATGATGTAAACATCAAAATATCCTGCCCCAAAAGAAGATGTCCATCCAGCAACAATGTATCCTCCATCAGTTGTCTGTTGTATGGAATATGCTGCATCAAAACTACTTCCACCATATGTCTTTTGCCAGATACTTTGGTATGAGATCTGTAACTGGAAACCCACTGTAATAGTCTGTCCGGCTAATACATTTACCGTCTTACTCTGACTAATAAAACCAGTTTTAGATGCAGTAACTGTCCTTGTGCCAGCTGGAACATCTGTTATCTGATAATGACCCTGAGAGTTAGTGGTAGCCTGTAAACCTGTGCCTTCTACAGAAACTGTCGCTCCTTGAATAGGCTGATTGCTGGTATCCTTTACTGTGCCCTGGATAGTACCAGTAGTTGGATTAATAGGTACATTATCTGACTCAAATAGTTTACCCTCTACTTTACTATTATCCAAATCACCTTTTCTTGCATTATATTCTCTAAAATTATGATCATCTGGCCCCTTAAGCCGTAAACGTTCAATAGGCATAGTATGTGTATCGTAAGATCCAGTCCCCTTCCATAAATGAAAATGCAGATGTGGACCAGTTACATTTCCTGTATCACCACTTTTTGCAATGATTTGCCCCTGTTTCACTTCCTGATTTAGTCTAACTAAGATTTGAGAAAGGTGAAGATATACTGTGGTATATTTCTTCCCAGTAGGCCCAGTATGTTCTATTGCTAACTCTATACCACCTCCAGTAGTTGGATGAGAAGAATCTATATAAACTACTTTCCCATCAGCAGGAGCAAGAACATCTGTACCAACAGGCATTGATATATCAATTGCCCATATATTCTCCCAAGATCCATGGTCATAATGACTGTAAGGAGGATATTGTGGTGCATTATTTCCCTGAGTAATTTTTCTGCTCCCTACCCATGGAGCTTTAAATAATGGTTGTTCACTTAAAGTATTAGTACTTACTTCATTGGAATAATTGCTATCTCCTGCATTATTGTATGCTCTTATCCTGTAATGATAAGTGGTTCCCGGAGTAAGTCCTGTATCTGTATATGAGGTTATATCTGAAGAGACAGTAGCAATCTGAGAATAACTTCCCCCTTCAACCTTCCTCTCTATTTTATACCCTCTTTCAAAGTTTGAGCTATCCTGCCATTTGAGATCTATTTTATTATAATCCACTGATTGGATTTGCAAATTAGTTGGTGCTTCAGGAGGAAGCGCATCCCCTGTAACAACAATAACTCTATCTAAGGGAGTAGTACGAGCTAAATCTCTTACTCTATGAGAAAAAGTTCCTATTGTACTTATCTTGTTTCCTATATCTACAGCGTTTTTAAGTAATTTGGCTAACGTCTTTAATAATCTTACTACTACTTGTTTCGTTACTATTGCTTTTGGAGAACTCTTCATTATCATATCTCCTAATTCGGATAGAGAATCGGCCAAAATATTCTTTACCAAATTTAGAGTTTCAATTTCACTAGGGGGATTAGAATCTGTGTTAAACCAACTAAATTGATTTTTTATATGTTCCATAAAAATATATTCAAAATAATCTTCTAATAATTCTCCGCCCATCTCATCTATAGGTAGAATTATCCTAAGAAAATCAAAGGATGCAATAAATAAATTAAATCCCAATGCATTTAAAACATAAGTTAGAGGTTGATTGTCTCCTGCTATGAGAGCGTTCCTTATATAGCGTTTATCGTTCGTTGAGTTATTATCTTGACCTAATCCAAATCCTCCAGAATATAAACTAACTTCGTATATTTTGTTAGATTCTACCGGAACTTCTGTAGTATTGATAAAATTATCAAGTACATCTGAAGCTAATTTCCCAATGATACCTGCATACTCGGTGAAACTATTAGATTGTAACCTTAAAACAACATTAGTCCCACCAGAAGTTATTTCAAATACAGACCATGGATCATTTGGATTGGCAGTTAAATTGTCAAGGGTTTCAAATTGATATTTAAATAATTCTCTTATGTTCACAATATAATCTACTCCTACGCCTGAGAATATATTTTTAAAATCAACCCTTATGCGATTGTTTATAAAATTAACTTTGGTAAGATCTAAATCTGCTAACTCTATATATCCCCCATTCTCTGGATATCTCAAAACTACAACCTTTTTCCCCTCAGAAGGCTTACGAGATTTTAACATTGTTTTATATTCGTCGGGCAAAGAATTATATACAGAATTAACAGCCTCTTTATAGGCATTAATAAAAGCAGGTTCATTATATGGGTCAGAAGAAGATGCTACTTGGTTTATAATATCAGCTAATCCCGCCACCTTAGGATCATTGGCTATTATTGGAAATATTATGTTCTGTTTATCTGGTTCACTTGTTGCAAATAATGGATTTAAAAATATCAAAGCTTCTGCTGTTGATTGGGCATTAATAACTAATCCAATTTCTACACCTTGTTTTTGAAACTTCTGTTTTAAACCCTTGATAAGTCGAGAAGCAAAAGGAGCGTAAGATCTTAAGTTTATTGAAAATAACGCAAAATCTTTTGTCTTTGAAACTGCAGAAATAACTCCTTGGAAATCTTGTACAACTGATAAAGTAAAAGTGCCATCCTGAGAAACTTCTGTTGTACCAGTAGTATTCACTACTTCAAAATCTGTAGGAGTAATTCCAACAGAGCTTTCTATAACTCCAACTACCTGACTAACCTCCCCTATCATTACTGTAACCTCATCTTTTCCGATATTTCCAACATAGTCATATGCTTTTACTGTTATGAGATGTAATGAATTTTTCGGTAAATTAGCCGTATCCCAGTTATATGTATATGGACTTTCTGTATCCTCCCCTACTTTATTTACATTAATGTAAAACTCTACTTTCTGAATTCCGCTTGATGCCTTCTTAATTGTCTTCTTTGTAAGTAAATTCTTTTCAACTACACTTACTTGTATCGTTACTATCCCTGATACTATATCTCCATTTTGTGGATTTGTAATTGTCACCTGTGGTGCTTGTATATCTCCTATGGTTACCGTTATCACCGGGCTTTCTCCTACATTCCCTGCATTATCGTATGCCTTTGCCTGTATTGTATGCTGTGAGTTATACTGTAAACTATCTGTATCCCAGCTGTACTCATATGGACTAGAGGTATCTTCTCCTGCTTTATCACCGTCTATGTAGAAA
>CAZZLK010000019.1:0-14310 GCA_964655195.1 uncultured bacterium | reverse complement strand
GGAGGAGTATCGATGGGGAGAGATAACCTTTGAGGAACAATATATCTTACATTTTCGCCTGCTCTTATATGTACAACTCTCTCAATCCTTCTCTTACGAGATATATAATTTACCGCCCCTTCTCCTGCTATATAAGCCTCTTTGGTGACTTCATCTACCAGATCATGTACCTGCAGTACATTACCACATGCGAATACACCATCTACATTTGTTTCTCTATACTGATCTACCACTGGTCCTCCAGTCCTTGGATCCAGGTGGACTCCTATCTTTTTTGAGAGTTCATTCTCTGGGATAAGACCAACCGAAAGTAGAATCGTATCTACATCCATAGAGAATCTTTTCTTCGTCAATAGATTCTCAGCCACAACCCCTTCTACTCTATATCTACCTTTTATCTCCGATATCGTATGATTGAGATATAGGGGGATATCAAAATCTTCAAGGCACTGAACCACATTTCTAGTAAGCCCACCTGGGTATGGGAGCTTTTCAAGAACGCCTAAGACCTCAGCACCTTCTAAAAAAAGTCTTCTTGCCATAATCATCCCTATATCTCCAGAACCAAGTATAACAATTCTTTTACCAGGCATAAGCCCCTCTATATTTATCAATCTCTGAGCAGATCCAGCTGTGTATATACCTGCAGGTCTCTCCCCAGGAATTCCTAATGCTCCTCTGGTCCTCTCCCTACACCCCATAGCCAGCACTATAGCCTCGGCCTTAACAGTTATAACTCCGTCCTTTTTATTTACTCCATATACCACTTTGTCTTTTATATCTAGGACCATAGTTGAGAGGAGGACCTTTATGTTGCTTAAAGACATAACCTTTTCTATGAATGTCTCTGCATATTCCGGGCCAGTCATCTCTATTCCTAAAAGACTGAGGCCAAAGCCAGTATGGATACACTGATTCAATATGCCACCTAGTTCAAAATCTCTCTCTATAAGAACGACGTTTGCTCCTAATTCACCAGCTCTTAAGGCAGAGGCTAATCCAGCAGGTCCACCACCTATAACAACGACATCTGTCCTTAGCTCTTTCATCGTTTCGTCTCTCCTATAACCAATTTGGATTCTTTACCCTTTTTAGTGATCTCCTCTGGCGAAACCTCTAAGAGTTGAGATAGGAGTGGAATAAGCCTTGGACCACAGAAACCTCCCTGGCATCTACCAGAGCCAGCCCTTGTCCTGAACTTTATACCATCTAAGGTATTGGCTCCACGTCTTACCGCTTCCATCACTTCACCAACGGTCACATACTCGCACCTGCATATGATCTCTCCATAGTTTGGATCTTCTGCTATCAATCTGCTTCTTTCTTCCCAGGAGAGATTGGCAAATCTTCGAATAGCTTTTCGTTCTGGGATAAAATTGGGATTTGGAAAAAGTTTGACCCCCTTATCCTTCAATATCTCGGTTACATATATAGCTATACTTGGAGCAGAACTTAATCCGGGAGATTGGATGCCACCTACGTTTATCAGGTTTTCTACAACAGGAGAGGATTCAATAACAAAGTCGTTTCTTCTTAACTCCTTAGCTCTTAGACCTGCAAATACCGTAATAATCATATTGAGTGGTAATGAGGGAACTTCTTTCTTTGCAAAGGATAGAATCTCCTTTAAGCCTTCTTCTGTAACATTTGTATCTTCTTTTGAAGTTATATGTTCGTTTGGACCAACGAGAAGATTCCCGTCTACTGTGGGTAAGACAAGAATACCCTTACTCGTCTCTGTGGGCAATGGAAATATTATGTGATTTACTATATCTCCGACTTCCTTATCGAATAGAGCATATTCACCCTTTACCGGAGTTATGGTAAATGAATCATCTCCAGCGAGTCTAGCTATCTCATCAGAATATATACCTGCAGAATTTATCACCCATTTGGCTCTTAAATAACCTCTATCAGTCTTAATAAGTCTTATCCTTCTATCTTCTATCTCGAATCCTATTACTGTTGTATCAAGGATAAATCTTACACCATTCTGCTCAGCATTTTCTCTAAATGCTATAGCAAGTTCGACAGGAGAAGTAATGGCAGTATCTCTTATAAAAAGGGCACCCTTTATATCCTTAGAGATATTAGGCTCTAATTCTAAGAGTCTATCTTGGGTGATTATTTCCAGATCTATAACTCCGTTTATCTTTCCTCGTTCTTTCAGCTGTTCTAGAGTTTTAAAGCCATCCACACTGGGGGTTAATACCAGAGACCCTATCCTTTTATAAGGAACATCTAATTCTTCACAGATAGAAGGATACAAACGAGCACCTTCTACATTAAGTTTTGCCATCAAAGTCCCGGGTTTTGGATCATATCCAGTATGAACGATTGCACTGTTAGCCTTTGTTGTACCCCACCCTACATCTGCCTCTTTTTCTACAAGAGCTACTTCTAACTTATACCTTGCCAGCTCTCTAGCTATTGCGGTTCCTATTATTCCACCACCAATAATGATAATATCTAACTCTTTGTCCATCCCAGACTGCGTCTTACTGCCTCCTTCCATCTATTATAGAGAAGATCCATCTCTTTCTTATCTCTTTCAGGCTCAAATATACGTTCTGTCTTCCATATCTTACTTGCCTCTTCTAAGTTTTTGAAGATACCAACCCCAATAGAAGCCAATATGAATGCACCTAAAGATGTTGTCTCTATTATCTTAGGCCTTATAACAGGTATACCAAGAAGATCACTCTGAAACTGGAGTAGAAAATTGTTACTGGTAGCCCCACCGTCAACCCTTAGCTCTTTTATACTTATCCCTGTTGTCTCTTCCATAGTAACTATCAGGTCTCTGATTTGATATGCAATTCCTTCCAGAGCAGCTCTAACAATATGTTCTCTTCTAGTTGCCCTGCTTATACCGATTATCATCCCTCTAGCATACATATCCCAGTATGGAGCACCTAGACCAGTAAGAGCCGGAACAAAATATACATCTCCAGTATCATCAACCGCCCTTGCAAAAACCTCTGAACTTGCCGAATCAGGTATAATTCCGAGATTATCTCTAAGCCACTGAACTACAGAGCCCCCTGTAAATACACTCCCCTCTATAGCATATTTCAACTCCCCATTTATGCTCCAGGCGACAGTGGTAAGCATCCCATTTTGGGTGAGGATTAGATTCTCTATTGGTTCCAAGAGAAAACATCCGGTGCCATAGGTGACCTTCAGTGTACCGGGAGAAAAACAGCACTGCCCAACTAGAGCTCCCTGCTGGTCTCCTATTATACCAGCTACAGGGATGCCACCTCTGGGAAAGTCTACCGTATATCCAACTATTCCGGAGGAATCTACCACATCAGGAAGGATTGATCTGGGGATATTAAATGCCTCTAAAAGTTCATCATCCCATTTACCATTTTTTATATTGAATAACATTGTTCTGGAGGCATTGGTAGCATCTGTAGCATGAACTTTGCCTTTAGTAAGATTCCAGAGAAGCCAGCTATCTACAGTACCAAAACATACCCTACCCTCTTCTGCCATTGACTTTATCTCCGGGACATTTTTCAATAACCAGATAACCTTTGTACTGGAAAAATAAGCGTCACAGAGAAGTCCTGTCTTCTCCCTTATAATGGGTTCATAGCCACTGTTTTTTAGGTCTTCACATATATCTGCACTTCTCCTGCACTGCCATACTATAGCGTTATATAGAGGTTTACCGGTAGCTTTATCCCAGAGTATTGTAGTTTCTCGCTGGTTAGTTATACCTATAGCAGAGATGTCTTTCACATCTATACCTGATTTATCTATTGCTATAGAGACTGCTTCTTGAACAGTTAGCCAGATATCTTCCGGATTCTGCTCAACCCACCCAGGTTTCGGAAAGATCTGGGGCAACTCTTTTTTACCATCCCCCTTTTGATTACCCAACTCATCGAAGATTATCGCTCTACTATTTGTAGTCCCCTGATCAATGACCAATATATATCCCATAAGCCTTCTCCTGTAATTATAATAAAAAGCTACGCTTAATACGCGTAGCTTCCATATTTTTTCTAGTGGTGGGCGAAACAGGACTTGAACCTGTGACCCCCTGCGTGTGAAGCAGGTGCTCTAACCACTGAGCTATTCGCCCATCCTCTGACTGATAAATATTATATCAATAGGTGAGTAGATTTGCAAGTAAAGTAGGACAAGTGAGACAATTGTCCTACCAAATAATAATCCTAAATTAATAATTCCTGAGGGGTTTTTCTTCCCCTATCCGTCCTGTCAAAGTCTTTGTCAAAACTTACAAGAGTTAGACCATACTTTTCTGCAGCTACATACTGATAGGCATCATCAAAATCTAAATTAAATTTACCCATCACTTCAATGATGCGTTTAGTATCTTCTGGCTCAAGATGGATAAGAGAAACTGCCCCATTTACGAAAAGATCTTGGATAAAGCGTAACAATCCTTCTCTCTGATTAAGCTTAATCATAATAATACATATAGAGTGGAATGTAAAATCAGTAATATAAATATGTTCTGAAGATGTATAACTAAGGAAATTTCCAACTTCTTCTGATCTTTCTTGAAATAAAAGTCTCTCAAGCCATATATTGGTATCTACTAGATACACCTTATTCTTCTCGCCATTCTGTAGCTTTTTTCTGAAGTTCCAAAGATGTGAATTGATTTCGAAATTCTTTTAAGGCGCCAGCCCAATCCTGAGAAAGTCTATTCCCTCGCCTCTTTGCTCTCTTCTCCAGTAAAAACTTCACAAAATCCTCTACCTCTTTCTTAAGATCAGGAGGTAGTGTTTCTATTAAATCTTTAAGTTCCTCCATTTTTAGCGCCACCTCTTTCATTAATCTAAATTTTCTTTATCACTCTTCACTTATCCTTAAGTACTATTCTATCATAATCTGCCCCTATAGGTCTATTCAATCACAAAGGACTAGTGAGACGCTTGTTCTACTAGTATCTTTAAAGCTTATATACCACGCAAAAAGTTGAAGAGTCGCAAGCTTCTTGCTCCTTATGATATAATATTAGTGAAGAAATTTCTGGTTTATCTTCATTTATACCTCAGTTTATATATCTTACAGGTGAACTTCATATTATAGAATAGACACATTCTTATAGGGGGTGATATGTGTGAAGATAGCTTTTATAAGCACTTATCCACCTCAAGAATGTGGGATAGCCAATTTCACAAGAGATTTGGTAAAGGCAGTTTCAGACAGTAATAGGGATATAGAGATGTTTATCTTTGCTCCTTCTGATACCTATATAGAGTTAGATACTGAATACAACAGGGCCTTCCTTATCCATCCAGGAAGAGAAAGTTATATCGAGATAGCAGATACCATTAATTCTCTAGGTATAGATTGTGTTTCCCTACAACATGAGTATGGCTTATTTTCAGGAAAAGATGGAGAGGATATTATTCCTATGTTAGAGAGACTTAAAGTGCCTGTAATTACTACTTTGCATACGATACTCACAGAACCAACAGAAAGACAGAAGAATATCCTTCAAAGGATAGGAGATTTGTCGGAATATCTGGTGGTTATGACGCCTAGCGGAGCTAAGTTATTGGAAGATGTGTACGGGATAGACAAAAAGAAAGTCAGGTTTATACACCATGGAGTTCCTAATCTTTTACCAACTACTTCTAGAGAAGAGATGAGGAAGATGTTAGAAATACCGGAAGGTACTTTTGTCTTATCTACTTTTGGATTACTCAGCGAAGGAAAAGGGATAGAATATGTATTATGGGCTTTACCAAAGATATTGAAAGAATTTCAGATAAGATATCTGGTGATAGGAAGAACTCATCCGAAAATAGTAAAAAATGAAGGGGAGAGATATAGGGAAAAGCTATTGAGGATAGTAGCAGAATCTGGACTTGAAAGATATGTTACTTTTGTAAACAGATATCTCTCTCAGGAAGAGATAATAAATTATCTTGAGATGACAGATATATACATAACTCCATATCTAAATCCTCAGCAGATTACCAGTGGAACCCTCTCATATGCCATAGGTTTAGGGAAGGTAGTGGTATCTACACCCTATATATACGCAAGAGATATGCTTTCTAACGGGAGAGGATTCCTCTGCAATTTTAAGGATCCAGACTCAATAGCAGAGATTATACTTCACCTTCTGAGAAATCCTGATAAGCTTGAGAAAGTTAAAGGGAATATATTGGGGCTTAAAGAAGAGATGAGCTGGAATAATGTTGCCCTCAAGTATATCAGGCTCTTTCAGGAGGTGATAAATAGTGAACCGTATCTATATAAAAGGTTACCCAGAATTATCTCTTACGCATCTTAAAAGACTTACCGATTGTTTTGGAATAATACAACATTCTAAATATGGTATCCCAGATAAAAGGACTGGTTATACCACTGATGATAATGCCAGGGCTTTATTAGTCACCACAAAGTACTGGAATATAATTAGAGAAGAAGAACTCCTAGAATTGGCTAGGATATACTTAGGATTTATATGGTACGTCCTCAAAGATGATGGGTGGTTACATAACTTTGTATCCTATGAGAGAATATTCCTAGATGATATAGGGTCTGAGGATAGCTTTGGCAGAGCATTCTTGGCTTGTGCATATACCTATAACGTAGCCCCCATAGATATTTCATTATGTGCAAAAGAGATCTTAGATAGAATGAAGATACATATGAAGGAGATAAAGTCTCCAAGAGCAGTATCCTTTCTCCTTACAGGTAGTACCTTTTATAGAGATACAGTAGAGACAGTATCTTATCTGGCAGAGAGGATGTTAGAGCTATATAGAAAGAGCGCCAGAGATGACTGGAAGTGGATAGAGCCATATTTAGCTTATGATAATGGCATTATACCAACAGGATTTCTCTCTGCATATCTAATCCTGAAAGATACAAGATACCTAGAAGTAGGTCTGGAGATTCTTGACTTTTTAGCTGATTATTCATTTAAAAATGGAATCTTTGTTCCTCCTGGTAATGAAAAGTGGGAGTTGAACATAAATGGAGAAGGAAGACCGATGTTTGACCAACAACCACTAGAGGTTTCATCCTTTATAGAGGCATGTAAGGTTGCATTTCATATAACTAAAAATGATAAATATATAAAGTTGGCTATGAATGCCTTCGACTGGTTCTTTGGAAAGAACATAATTGGAGAAGATGTATACGATTCAAATACTAAGGCTTGCAGGGATGGAATTAATAGATATGGGCTGAATCTAAATGCAGGTGCAGAGTCTATAATCTCATATCTATTAGCTTATCTCTCTGTATATGAGATGTTGACTGAAGAAACTCTAAATATCCTTCAGGGGGTGAGATAGAGATGAAAGCCTTTATATTGGCAGGAGGAAAGGGAACAAGATTGTGGCCTCTATCTAGAGAGAAATATTCTAAGCAGTTTCTAAGATTGATAGATGGAAAAGAGTTATTGGAATCAACATATTACAGAGTACTGAGTTTGGTAGAATCTAAAGATATAATAACTATTACTAATAGGGATTACTATTTCTATGTCAAGGATATATGTGCTAGATTCTCTAGAGAAATGGAGAATAACATTATCTGTGAACCGGTAGGGAAGAATACTGCTCCAAGTATTGCTATAGCATGTAGTTACGCTATGGATGTCTTAAATAGTGAGGAAGATGAGGTAGTCTTCGTTTTCCCTTCAGACCATCTGATAAAGCCAGTAGATAACTTTATCAGATATATGGCCATAGGAAAGAAGGTAGCAGAGAGAGATTATCTGGTTGTGTTTGGTATAAAACCCAGCAGACCTGAAACAGGCTATGGGTATATAAAGTTGGGAGAAGATATGGGAGACTACAGTATAGTTAGCGAGTTTGTCGAAAAACCTAATCTAGAGAAGGCTAAAAGGTATATAGAAGGAGGAAAGCACCTCTGGAACTCTGGTATATTTGCATTCAAGATATCTACTTTCTTAAAAGAATTAAAGCTTTATCAACCAGATATTTACAATATTATAAGCGAAGGATACGGAAATGCCCTAAAGAATTTTGAAAAGATGCCAGCTATTTCGATAGACTACGGTATTATGGAAAAATCAAAAAGAGTAGCTGTGGTCTCAATGTCCAATATATTGTGGAGTGACATAGGCTCATGGGATGCCTTATACGAGATTAGAGAAAAAGATGAAAATGGTAATGTACTTATTGGAGATATATATCCACTGGAGACAAGAAACTCACTGATATTTGGTAATAGTAGATTAATAGCAACTATTGGAGTAGAGGATCTTATAGTTGTAGAGACAGATGATGTCGTACTGATAACTAAGAGGGGGAATGGTCAAGCGGTTAAAGATTTAATAGAGATGCTGAAGGCAGATAAGAGAGAAGAGATTATAAATCATACAGAAATCTTTGAGGCTTGGGGTAAGCATAAGACGATAGAAGATGGTAATGGCTATAAGATAAGAAAGTTACTTATAAAACCTGGAAGTTATTTAGAATTGGAGTTTCACAGGGAAAGAATGGAGCATTGGATAGTAGCAAAGGGTATAGGAGAGTTAGAGACTAGAGATAAGATATACAGGTTGAAGGAAGGGGAAAGTGTAGTAATACCAAGTTGTAGCTTACACAGGATAAGGAATATAGGAGGACTTCCTCTGGAAGTTATAGAAATACAGATGGAAAATAGTTATAATTAGTCTATGGACTGTGCTAAAGAAAAAGAAAGGATAGTCTTATATCTGAGGACCAAATTAGAAGAGGAGAAAAAAGACGGCTTTGTCTTTGGATTAAGTGGTGGTATAGATTCAACAGTAGTGGCTTATCTCCTTAAGGAAGCGGTAGATGGGAATAGAATTTTAGCTTTAATTATGCCAGAGCTAGATTCAGACCCTTCCAGCAAAAAAGATGCGTTACTGGTAGCTAGATTACTTGGGATCAGGTACAGGGTAATTCCTATAACCGAAGTTATTAGATCCATAGGGGCTTATAGAGAAGTTCCCCTATGGATACTTCTTTTTAGGCCTCTAAAGGTTAAGATAATAAACAGGATATATGAGAGATATGCTGAAGTTTTGAATAAACCTCTGTTTTTTGCCATTAAAGATAAAGTAGATCCCAGACTCTACTGGTTTAATAAAGGGAAGGCATACTATAGTGTAAAACATAGAATAAGGATGGCTATATTGTATTTCTTTGCTGAAAAAGAAAACTACTTGGTAACAGGCTGTACAAATCTAACAGAACGGCTTATAGGACTCTATGTAAGATATGGGGATGATGCATCTGATATAGCCCCTATATCTCATCTTTATAAGACAGAGGTTATAGAACTTGCCAAATTTCTAAAAGTGCCTGAAAAAATAATAGAGAAATCACCAACCCCTGATCTGATTCCTGGTATTACAGATGAAGGATCTATAGGGTTTAGCTATAAAGACATCGATTCTCTGTTAAGGAGTTTTGAAGAGGGAAAATCCCCTGAAAAGATCAATAGCAATTTAGATAAAAAGATGATAAGTTTACTCTATGAACAGTATATCTGGGTAAAGGAACAGGATAAAAAACCTTGGAGGTTAGAAAGATGAGTATCGAGATATCTAAAAATGAGAGGTATCTTATAATCAATGCTGATGACCTTGGAATGTGTCATTCGTCCAATCAGGCGATCTTCAAACTCTTTGAGAGTGGATTTATAACGTCCAGTACATTGATGGCTCCGTGTCCTTGGGTAAAAGAGGTAGCAGAGTATTATAAATCACATCCGGATGTAGACATTGGAGTACATCTGACCTTTACAAGTGAATGGAAACTATACAAGTGGGGACCGGTAACAAAGGGTAAGCCTGTAGGGTCTCTTGTAACCAAGGAAGGTTATTTTCCAGAAAGGGCAGAAGAGGTAGAGCTTAGAGCTAGAAGGGATGAAGTAAGGGAGGAAATTAAGAATCAGATTGAATTAGTATTGGGTCTTGGTATAAATGTGTCTCATCTGGATAACCATATGGGGAGCTTATACGGATTAACGTATGGTAATAGTTTTTTAGACATCGTCTTTGAATTCTGCCAAGAGTACAACTTTCCTTTTAGACTCCCTAGAAATTTAACCGAAGAGACCAGAAAGGAGCTACCTAAAGAAGCTATTGCTAGTTATGAAAGGATTATTGACCTTGCAGATAGAAAAGGTGTAAGACTTATAGATTATCTATTATCCTATCCTTTCTCTCTAGAAGATGGAGAAGATTACTATACATTCAAGAAGAAAGTAATTCGGATCCTTAGAAACTTAGAGTGTGGAGTGAGTGAACTTTATATACATCCTGGATTAGCCACTGAAGAATTGAAGGCTATAAATCCTCACTGGGAAAAGCGTTATATGGAATTTGAACTCTTTAGAGACGAGGAAGTATTCAAGGTAATCCAAGATGAAGGGATAAGGCTTATAGGTTGGAAGGATCTTCGGGGTTAGCCAGATACATCATCTTTCCGGTTTATATAGTCCAGATAACTCTGAAGGATTAACGTGGCGGCTATCTTGTCTATCAGCTTTTTGTCCCTCTTACCCATCTCTTTAGCTATCCTCTCCCCCTCGACAGATGTCAACCTCTCGTCCCAGGTAACTATTTCTATCCCAGGGATTGTCTTAAGTGTTTCTACCACCTTGAATAGTTCCTTAGATAGATGACCTGGTGTACCATCCATATTATTTGGAAAACCAATCACTACCTTTGTTATCTTATACCTTTTTACCAGTTCTTCTATACTCAGACGCAGATTTATAAGCCCTTTATTTTCCAACGTAGCTAAACCAAAGGCAATCCTGTTATTCTCATCACTTATAGCAAGCCCTATTCTCTTGAGTCCAAAATCTATACCTAGATATCTCATACGACCTTTATAGAAAAATCAGGGCATACCTGAGCACAATAACTACAGAGTACGCACCTTTCAGTAATCACTTCAACCTTACCATCTATCAATCTTAAAGCCTTCTGGCCACATCTATCTACGCAGATACCACATCCAGTACACCATGGTTCGATCTCTATATGTCTGATCTTTCTCTTACAATCTTCTATAAGATCTTTTTCAATCTCTACTCCACTAAAGAGTGCTAGATCCAATTTTAATTCATCTATAGTTTCAACTCCAATAAGAAATGAGTGGACAAAATTTAACTCCCTTACATATCCTATAGCCTTATCTATAATCCTCAAAAGATGGCCTCCTCCCAATACCTTCATCCCTATTATTCCGATATCGGCGTTAAAACAATCGAATATGGCTGACTCCATTGTCTCCCTGGTGCCATCATGTATACCAAGTCCTGCATAGTTCACAATAGCCATAACTACGTCGATCAGTTCTAAGAAATTTAGAGCCCCTCTAACTCCACCAACTTTATGAGTTGATATACCGATAGCCTTTAGATCACCTCTCTCTTTTAATTTATGCATATACTCTAATGCATCCAAATGCCCTTTAATGGTAAGGGCTGATTCTTGCTCATGGAGTAGAAAGATATCAACTTCTCGTCCCATTAATCTCCTGGCAGTAAGAAGACTTCTATCCACATCTCTTTTATCTATTGCGTGAGATTTACTTATGACTATCACATCTTCAAAACCTATCAATGCTTTCCCTAATAACTCATAGTTCTCATATATCTCTGCAGTATCAAAGAGATTTATGCCAATGTCATATGCGTATGAAACTAGAGCAAAGAAGTCATTTTTGTTATTCCTGTAGGAGGCAAATGGTAATGTCCCTAAAGCTATATTAGATACAGTCAGGTTGCTTTTCCCCAGTCTTACCTTTCTAACAGCTGGACTCTCGAAAGTTTTAACCATACAGTCTCTCCAAGGTTATCTATAAGTTCCACTATCTTTTTAGGAGAGGGATAATCTTTTCTAAAAAGTAGAGGCACAGAGAGTGAATTTTTGAGGTTAAAAATACCAGTCTGAACAAGTTGCTCAGTAGAATATATCCAATCCTGCAGGCCAAAAGCCTTTAAGCCTTCCTCTAGTCTATCTCTGTCTGTATTTCCTAACCATTGGAAGTTATACAATCCGCCTATGATTGAATCTCCAATATCCGAGTATGGTATGAAGAATACATTGTTTACATAAATTCCATATGGAACTACCTCATTTATCTTATTCTTTATATCAAAAGAAGGTTCTTCTAATCTTAGATCTAATAGTTCTCTTTCCCCCTCAAAACCTACTGGTAGGGGAGGAGAAAAGGAAAATTTAGGTCTAGGATGAAACCCTTCAGTAAAACTTACCCTAATATTTGCCCTCCTCACTATCCTCTCCCAACATCTTATCAGATCTAAATGGGATATAAAGACTAAAGGACCAAATTTCCTGTATTCAATACGAGCAAACACCACAATTGTAGCACCCTGCCTTTCTGCAATCCTCTCTTCTAATTCCAGATAGACCAAGTTGATATTCATTCCACAAGAATTCTTTGCTTATACCAACATCCACAAAATCCCAAGGAAAAGCCTCTGAATAGTATCTTTCTCTTAAGTAGACATTAATATCTATATTATTCTCTCTAAAAGACTCCTCCCATATATCCCAAGAAAATCTATCAGTCCAGGCATCAAACCTGGCTCCTCTTTTCCAAGCGGTAATTATAGCATTACTCACCTCTATCCCACCCCTAGTGAGTATACCCTCTAAGATACTTACCTTAGGATCATGCCAGCTCAGGTTTATCCTTCTATCAAGGTTTTTCTTTATTAGTCTGATCTTTTCTTCTGCCTCTTCTGGGGTTATCTGTCCTGCCCACTGGAATGGTGTATGGGGTTTAGGTACGAATAAGGAGATACTTACATTTAGATCAACCTTTCTATATCTTCTTTTAATATCATTGAGGAGCTCAGCTATGCCTAAGATATCCTCTTCTCTTTCAGTTGGAAGCCCTATCATAAAATACAACTTTACCGCATTCCAACCTTCCTTAGATACTATATCTATCGTCTTAAAAATATCTTCTTCGGTTATATTTTTGTTTATCACGTCCCTTAATCTCTGGGTACCTGCCTCTGGAGCAAAAGTGAGTCCTCTTTTTATTTCCCCTATGGCTTCGTAAAATTCCCCAGAAATAGTATCTATTCTAAGAGATGGGATCGAAACTGATATATGGGATGGAATTAAACTTTCCTTTATGTACCTTGCCAGACCTTCAAGATTACTATAGTCGCTTGCACTTAAAGACAAAAAACCTATCTCTTCATACCCAGTTGAGGTAAGTATCTCTGTTGAAAGTTTCTTGATAGTTTCTAAACTCCTTTCCCTTACAGGACGATATAAGAAACCAGCCTCACAGAATCGACACCCTCTTGTACAACCTCTCATTATTTCAACTACTGCTCTATCGTGGATGACCTCTGTATTCGGCACAAGGGGTTTGGTAGGATAAGGTGCTTTATCCAGGTCCCTTACAATTCTTCTCTTTACAGTCTTACTAATACCAGGGACATAAACCCCTTCTATTTTGCTTAATGCTGATAAAAGCTCTTTCTTATCTCTACTGTTTGACTTCCATTCCTTAAAGACATCTATTATCTCATTTATAACTTCTTCCCCATCTCCCACAGCAAAGCAGTCTATAAAAGGGATAATCGGAGAAGGGTGGGTGGTACACTGACCACCTGCAATCACCAGAGGAAGTCCTTCCCTCTCAGAAGACAAAATTGAAAGCCCACAGAGATCCAGTATTGTAAGGATATTAGAGTAATTAAGTTCGTAGGGTATAGAAAATGCCAGTATATCGAACTCTTTCACTGATCTGCCACTTTCTAATGTTAGAAGAGGAATCTTTCTCTCTCTTAGAAGTCCCTCCATATCTACCCAAGGGGCAAAGAGCCTCTCGGCCAAAGAATCTTCTCTACTATTTATAATATCATAGATGATGGAGAATCCCAGATTTGACATACCTACCTCATATGTATCGGGAAAAGCAAGGGCAATCTTAACCTTTCCATCCGGATTCTTCCTGACTGAATTGTATTCGGATCCGATATAGCTTGCTGGTTTCTTTACTCTGTAAAGAAGGTCAAAGGGATAGTTCATACAAGTCTCCTCTTTCCTATAGAGGATAGAATTCCTATTCCAACCATATTAACTATTAATGCGCTTCTTCCGTAACTTATAAATGGTAAGGGTATACCAGCTACTGGCAGAAGTCCTATAGTCATTCCTATATTTATAAACATATGTATGCATAACATAGATATTATACCTACTCCAATCAAAGTACCACTTCTACTATCACTTTTAAATGATATATATAATCCTACCACAAATAATACTACAAAAAGTAAGATAACTGTTAGAGAACCAATAAA
>CAZZLK010000018.1:0-8725 GCA_964655195.1 uncultured bacterium | reverse complement strand
TCCTTTCCTCGAAGGATCTGGCATATATCCTAATAGGCAGGTCTCCTGGCTTCCAGCATAGGTCTCTGCGCCTTCCCGGTTTCCCAGTGGCATTATGCAGGACCCTTAACGCTGGTCACAGTAGCGGGACTGCAGCGGATTCTCACCGCTTTCCCTTTTAATCCCCAAAGGGGAACCTATTAGAAATATGCGTCTTGATTGATATGATACTATGAAGTAGTATTACAGTCAAGAGATTTAGACGATGCCCTTCTTTACTGCGTAAAGGACTAATTCTGACCTGGTCTTCATATTCAACTTCTGAAAGATATGAGACAGGTGACTCTTAACAGTGCTTTCACTCAGATATAATTCTTCTGCAATCTCTCTATTAGACTTTCCTCTTGCCACCTCTCTGAGTATCTCAATTTCCCTGTGGGTGAGAGTTGCACATTCTTTATTGTCTGACGATATCATACCTAAGAGTTTACGAGAAATCTTGGGGTTTATCATCGTAGTCCCCTTATAGACATTCTTTATGGCTCTGATGAGGTTATCCAGTGATATGTCCTTAAGGATATAGCCAACTGCTCCAGCCTGAAACATCTGCATAATCAACTCATCCTCCTCATAGACAGAGATAGCTATGACCTGGATCGAAGGGTTCTTAGCCATTATCGCCCTTGTAGCAGATATCCCATCTATACCAGGCATCCTTATATCCATAAGGATTATATCTGGCTTGAGCTTTTCCGCCTTTTCTATTGCCTCTTCTCCGCTGTAAGCCTTACCCACAACCTCTATATCCTTTTCTCCCTCTAAAAGCTTTGCTATTCCATCGCATATCAAAGCCTGATCATCCACGATAAGGACTTTTATAGTCCCCATCTGCCTCCTCCTATAAGGGGACATAAGCTTCTACCCTAGTCCCTTTATAAGGAACCCCTTCTATCATAAATGTGCCACCTAGAGATTCTACCCTATCCTTCATTATCTTTATCCCAAATGAATCACTCTCATCTTTGTATTTTTCATAATTAAATCCAACCCCATTATCTTTAACCTTTAAGCGCACACCATCTTCTTCCACATTGCATTCTACATAGGCACTATCTGCCATACTGTGGCGCCTTACATTCGATACCGCCTCTCTCAATACAGAAAAGATCACTTCCTTAACACTGTTTGGTAGAATCTTTTCATCTCCACTCAGGGTGATATCGAATTTAATGCCAGACCTCTTTTCCTCACCCTCAACATACTTCCTCAGGTTATCAAAAAATCCCCCTTCGAGTTTTACAGGCTTCTCTTCATATATGATGCACCTTACATCATCTAATACCTTCTTCAACAGGTATTCCAGTTCATCTACCTCAGCCAGGATATCCTGGTCCGGATTAAACTTCTTTATGTACTGTATCCTCAAAATACCCTCTGTTATCCCCTGACATATCCTATCATGGAGGATGTTTGTTATTCTCGTTCTTTCTTCACGCCTTACTGTTTCCTTTGCGGATATATAACTGGAAAGATTCTTAAGCATTACACCCACATCTCTGAGTAAGAACTTTATCCTTCTTATCTCTCTAAGATCGGGTAAGCTACTACCAAAATTCAGATAAACCGCTCCAAGTATCTCCTCTTTATACAAAATGGGAAGTATAATAGCATCTTTGGTGATCTTTTCTCTTTTATCCTCTAAAACCCTGCCAAATAGGACATCTATATCCATCCCCAAATTTTCTATCAGGTCTCTGGGTATACTGTGCAATATTCTAATTTTGTCTCTCTCATAAATCCCTATAACTCCAGAGGAGGCACTGGTAAGATTTATCAGAGCCTCGAGAAGATACCTCATCATACAGTTTACACCTCTGTACCTCGATACATTTCGAAGTATCCTGTAGTGTGCCCGTGCGATTTTTGTCGCCTGAAGGTTTTTGTGAAAGGCAAAGATACTTCTGACAATGGCATTAAAGTATCTGCCAAAAAGACTGGCTGTTTCCAGATCTTCTATAGAAAAGGCTTCTTTCTCTGGAGAGCGGTTTATATTTATTACCCCGATCCTGTCTTCTCCACTGACAACTGGCAATACAATAGAGGAGTTTACGTCACCTCTTGAAAGGGTACGACCCATAAATATATCTCCGTTGTTGAGGATAAGGGAGGTCTTCTTCTTCAATGCGTATCCTGCTATTCCTTCTCCCAGAGCTATCTTTAATCTTTCCACCTCAGGAGAGATTCCCCTGTAGCTTGTAACCCTAAGGACCTTTTCTATCGGGTCGAGCAACATAATAGATCCACTATCGCCATCTATGATATTTAGAAGCATATCAAGGATAGAATGAGAAAAAGCTATAACTTTCCTATGGACAACTTCTTCCGCCCCTTCTAAAAGCATCTAATCCTCCCTTTCTGATAGAAAAAATTTTATCTAAAAAATATTTTCTACCATATAAATTATACGCCTCTAAAATATATAAGTCAATCTACAGTCTGTAGTCAAATCTTAGATAAAGATTCTTTCCATAGGATGGCTCGATGATATTATCAGGATAACCTGATTCTCTATACTCATAGCCTACGGTAAAGAAAAGTGAACTGTTCAATCTAAATTCCAGTTCCACCCTGGCTGAAGAAAGTAATATAGGATCTAGAGTCCTGAAGTATTCTAGTCTTAAGGTTGTATAATCTGATATCTTATAGTCAGCAGACAGGTTTATCCCCATATCGGAATGAGTCCTATTGTCTATGCCATCATTTACCAATAGTCCAAAGACCTTACCTTTAATTGACAGATAAGGAGAGGGATATGTCTCCTCCTCTATAGATGCACTTAAGACATTCAGAGAGAGATTTTCCCCCCTTGTCAATCTATAAGATATACCGGCCAAAACATCTGCTATAAGTTTTTGTTCTAGACTCAGGCTCAGACTCTTTAATCCATCGCCGAGATAAATGCCATCGATCAGAACCCTACTCTTACTACTTACAGGGATACTGCCATTTACATCTATACCGGTTCTTACAGTAGTACTACCAGGGTTACTCGTCGACAGATCAATAACTGTAACTGGTCCTCCAGAAATAACAAGACCTTTATATTCTTCTCTCTTATCAGGCAATCTGGTCAGAGTATATGTACTGGTCTCTAAAACGGGCAGTACGCCTCTTACTAACTCTTCAGGTACTTCTCTGGCGTATAGGAGTACAGTAAATGAATCCTTTGAGGTCCCACTGGAAGTTACATAAGGGGAAAATACCCCCATCTTTTGGGATATCTCTCTGTAATCGGTCACTCCACCAATTACAGCTATACTATCAGGACTCAGGGATACCATTGTCCTGGTAGTCCCTAAGGATTTTTTCAGATCTCCCTCTATATAACTGGCAACGAGGTCCAGGTCTAACCTGACCTTATCATCTATGACCTCAGCCAGGATGTCCAGTTCTATATTTGCCGAAAGAGAAACCGTTGTAGTATATTTATCAACTGTAAACCTTTTGTATCTTCTTTCCTCAAGAAATACTTTAGACTTCTCTTTTTCCAGAACAAGGAGCTTTGATCTGGCAGACTGAATAATATTACCCTTACTCCTTAAGATCTCTGTAATAATGTCTATACTTGTGTTGTTACTGTATAGATAACCAAACTTTAAATCACTAAAATAAATCCCGGTTGTAGCAGTCTCAGGACTTCCATCTAACTTCCACTCTATCCGGGCATCTATAGAGAGTAATTTCTCCATCTCACTGTAAGAGGCCTTTGTATAGAGGACATCAACATAGACGAATCTGGGAGGTCTATCTATCTCTTTGATCTTATTCACTATTCTATCCATCATAGAGGCTGGAGCTGTTATGGAGAATAGATTCAATGAGCTGTCCATCTTTACAAATTGTGAAAAGGTATCACCTATCCTTTCCCTCATTGCATCAACAGACAGGTATTTGGGCCTGTAAAAGATGGTCTTCGACAGATTATTAAAGGTGACATTCTCTTTATTCGGGGAACCTACAAGATAGTATCCATCCTTTCTCGTATATACGTATCCACCTTGAGCCAGGATGATCTCTAAAGCCCTCTCCAGTGGTGTATCTTTCAGATCAGCAGAGACAAAACCCTCTACCGTGTTATCGGCTACTATTATTATTCCCGTCTGGTTCGATATATCCTGAAGCGCCTGTCTTATATCGGTATCCACAAATACTGAGTTTACAAGATTTCCAGCCATCGCCTCTACAGGAAAGAGAAAGAGGATAAGAAAGATCAAGAGTCTTTTCATCTTTTCTCCTGTTTACTTTGGAGATTCAAGGTTGCTTACTGTCTTACAGGTTATCAGTATCAGTATATCGCTGACTTCCTTTGTCCTGCGTTTACTGGAGAATAATGTCCCTATGATGGGTATATCTCCAAGTATAGGGACCTTATCTATTACCTCCCTCTCACTCTCCTGCTTCAAGCCACCGATAACTACCGTCTGATTATCCTTTATCTTTACCGTTGTAGACACTATCCTCCTTAAAGCAGTGGGAGTCTCCACCCCCATCTGGACATCGCTCACCTCTGCCGAAATTGTAAGGAACATACTATCGGACTCATTGCCTTCTGACTCTATAATCCTGGGGAGAATCTTAAGTGTAATACCCCCCTTTATCATCTGAAGTGTCCTAGTCAGTGAGGTCTCCGTTCCGGTGGTGATAATTACATACTCCTCTCTCCCAAGCTCTATAGAAGCCTCTTTCCCATCCAGTGTTGATATCTTCGGTGATGCCTTGACATCTGCCTTACCCTCTTCAACCAGCGCTTTTAATTTGAACCATATCTTCTGAGCTGCATCAAGGCTGAAGGCGATGCCACCAAGATAGGAATAATTAAGACCTGCGGTACCTGTTGTTGTGGCTGGCTCTCCTACAGGTAAAGTTATACCGAAACTTCCCTCCAGACTTTGCCCACCGGTCTCTGAAATCTCTAAGACAACAGCCTCTATAATTACCTGTTTTCTCGGTTTATCCAGCTTGGCGATATCCCGCTTGATTCTCTCTATAATCTCTCTTGAAGAGGTGATGGTAATTATATTATTTACAGGATCGACCTTTATATATGGGGTATAAAAATCACTCAATAAACCAGCAATAGACCTTGCATCCAGATATTTTATCTTTATATGCTCTGTAGATGTAATACTGTTGAAGGTACTGTTCTTTATATCTGGCAATCCTACAAGGTAATAGTCTCCCATCCATCTATAAGTATAACCTCCACCGGCAAGTACTATTTCCAGCGCTTTTTCAAGAGGGACATCTTTTAGATCTGCAGTTACCCAGCCCTGAACTGTATTATCGGCAATGATGTTTATACCAGCCTGAGCAGATATATCTCTCAGTGCCTGCCTGAGTTCTGTATCGACAAAGACATTGGTTATAAGTATGCCATCCGATGGTCTCTGAATTTCCTGCCTTACTTCCTTCTCCATAGCTGGTGTATCAGCTATGGCAAGATTAAAGGGTAATAGGACTATCAATAATAAAAGGCATATTATCCTTCTCATTCCTTAGCCTCCTCTTTTTTCTCTATCCTGAATTCTTTTTCTAGAGTTGCCCACCTTTTCTCTCCGAAGTTTACCCTGACACTGGCTATATATTCTCCTGGTTCAAGAGGCTGTGTATACAAAAGCATAAACTCCCTGGTACCATCAGGCAGAACAACCACCTCTCCATCGGAGAATGAAATCTCCTCAGCTATTATTCTGGATTTCTCCTTCTCTGTCTCCTTTGTCTTTATCGTAAGGACTGCACTTGCCTTAAGATGGATATTACCTGTATTCTTAAATAGTGCAAAAAACTGCGGAAATGCCGAATCTCCAACCCCTACCAGCCTAATATCCTGGACTTCTCCAGCATACTTCAACTCTCCGGGGACGGTAACAAGATACAGGGTATCCAGCGTTGTAGTAATACCATCTCTGGATGATGGATCTGAAACTTCAAAAGATACATTTGCATACCTTCCACCCGGTTTTATATCCCTGGGCGGGGTTACATTGACCCTGACAGAACGCCTCTCCTTCGGCTTTAAGGTAAAACTACCGGTATCTGTCTTTATCCATTCTGTACAGGAGTATCTTGCGTCTTCCGTATCTGTTATATCTCCACTAGGTCCAAGTGCCACTGGCTTAGTATTGATCTTTACCTCTACGGGTTTTTCTGTCATATTCTGGATCGTTATAACTGAACTTCTAAATGACCCCGGGGGAGCTGTTATCTCCTGGATAGAAGGTTCAGCCACAACGTCTATTCCCTTACCTCCAGCCAGTGTCCCGGGCTTAGCCTCACCTGTAGTAACACTGAATGGAATGCTTGCCCTCAATACAGTGGGAACCCCGTACCTTATATATGCATCTGCGATATACTCTCCTGGAGGAAGAGGCCTTATGATACTCTTAAGTTCCGCCTCTGCACCGGGGAATAAAAGTCCCATCCCCCCACCAAGGGGTATCTCTCTGATTCTTCTACCGAGTCTTGACTTTATCACCAGAGTCCCTTTGGTCTGTACGGTAATGTTCCCCTGGTTCTTTAATAGAGCTGTAAAGGCTATCATATTATTGTTTTCTATCTTAACATTCTCTACAGTAAACTCTTCTAGGTTTACCTTTCTCTCAATCTTCCCTCCAGGCACCGTAACACTTACTATACTTAGTATCTGGGTGGTGATGGTCAAACTGGCAACCCCTTCCTCTTCACCCGTAGGAGACTTTTTCTCAGGCAAAAGCTCAAAAAGTACTGCGCAGTACCTTCCACCACTTATACCTCTTGGTATAGTTACAGTACACTCAATAACCTTTCCTTCCTGTCCCTTCAATGTTATTTCAGATGGAGACACCTTTATCCACTCACTGCAATCCCAGGGATTTGTCTCATCCTTACTCAAAGGCTGAAAATACCCCGCCTTATTTACCTTTACAGGGATAGGTCTTATTCTGAAATTTCCCGTGGTATTTGGGTCACCCTCATTTACAAGGAGTATATTGAATTTCCTGGTCACACCCGGATATGAAACAACCTCGTTGAAAAGAGGGGTTACACTTATACTGACTGGTTGGGATAGTAATTGCTGTATAAAAGAAAAAAAGATTACTAGAGTAATTAGTGCTGTAAATAAAGTACAGGTCTTTTTACTCATCTTGTTACCTCCTAAAATTTTAAAAATGGGGGGCTCCAGAAGAGCCCCCTGAAATTACTACTGCTCGAAATAGCCTGTCTTAAAATAGCCTGTCTCTGGGTCTATCCAATCCTTAATTACTGTTAATGATAGGTATATAGTGGCATCATTCTGATACTCACATGCCCTTGTCTTGATATAACCACCACTTGCATCTTCCCTTACGTTGATCTTTATCCATAGATAACCTTCATTGTAGCAGAATGGAATAGTGGCAGAAGCTGGTAATTCGGTTGCCTTAACCCAGGTTGTAGGTAGTACAGGGTTATCCGGATCATAACTATAGGTGATACCATACCAGGTCTCTATAGCTTCGTCAGAGGTATTCTTCAGATCATTAAAACCTGTAGCGGTAGCTAAAATCTCAGCATTAGACTTGGTCCAGCCCTTTATTGGTCCTGCAACATATATCCCTGGTTTTCTTACCTTGATGTTCCATCCCTGTGCCTCTAATTCCCACTTTATCCACTGGGCGATAGACGCATGGGAGGCAACTTCTATAGTCCAGGTTTCTTTATTGCAGAAACCACCCTGCATAGTTCCCTGATGCCATACTCTGGCATTAGCCTCAACATCACCCTTGGGTTCAGGTTCCCAACTATCACCATCCCATCTCCATACCTGTGTCTCTCCAAGTAAAGCTAACTCGCTTCCCCAAGCCAAACCTACTATACCCATCATCAAACTCACTACCAGAATTACTAATAAACCCTTTCTCACTTTAATCACTCTCCTTTTATAATTTTTTGAAACTACTCGGCAAAAATACCAAGACCACCTTCATCTAGCCAGGTCTTGTAAACTGTTACAGAGATCTTTACCTGGGCATCATCCTGATACTCACATGCCCTTGTCTTTGGATATAGATCATCCGGGTCTTCCCTTACAACGATCTTTATCCATAGATGTGCATTGTGCTCACAGTATGGAACAACAAGGGTCTCACTATCTAAAGTCTTTGCCGGATACCAGACCATTGCTGGAGAGGGATCCTCTTCTCCAAATGAGTAGTATGTCTCTATGGCTTCACCTAAATCATTCTTCAGGTCATCGAAGCCAGAGAATGTTACGCGAACCTCTGCGTTGGACTTAATACTACCAGAGATACAATTAGCAATGTATGTACCAGGCTTTCTTACATAAATACGCCATCCCTGGGCATTAAGTTGCCATCTTATCCACTGGGCAACAGATGTATGGGTAGCAACTTCTATAGTCCAGGTTTCTTTGTTACAGAATCCACCCTGAGGGTCGCCCTGTTTCCATGCCCTGGCATTAGCGAGTTTACTCCCCTTTGTCTCAGGGATCCATTTATACCCTCCAGTAAGGGGGTCTATATCCCATTTCCAGACCTGAACCTCATCTCCAATGGTCAGTTGACTCGCCCAGGCTAGACCTGCTATACCCATCAACAAACTCACCACTAGTGTTACTAATAAGACCTTTCTCATAATCTCACCTCCTTTCATCAGACTCTTCAAGATAATCAATCTACTAGACTTCACTTCTTTTTACCTCCTTTCT
>CAZZLK010000017.1:0-6905 GCA_964655195.1 uncultured bacterium | reverse complement strand
TTTATCCCTTGATTCCAATATCATCGCATCGTGCGGTAGATCTACTTTTACTGGTTCCTCTTTTTCCTTTGGCATAAATCTTAAAATCTTACTTCCTTTTGAGAAAAGCCAATCCCTATTAAAATCCTTTCTTAACATTTTTCCCTCCTCCTTGATTGTCTACTTAAAGACCTATATTTAGAATTTTACCCACCTCCCCTTTATAAAGGTATCTAAAATTCTCTTGGAAAGAGTACTAGATAGGTCTATAATTTATTTTGGGTAATTTGTAATTTCCTGTTTTTATCTAGCATAAGGATCTGCTGCATCACGCAAGCCATCGCCTAAGAAGTTAAACATCAAGACTGCCAAAACTACAAATATGCAAGGTATAAGCATCCAGGGATGAAGACCTATAGTCCTTACATCTTGGGCATCCTGCAAGAGAACTCCCCAACTTATAACTGGTGGACGTAATCCAACTCCAAGATAACTAAGAGCGGTTTCACCTAAAATCATATTGGGGATGGATAGTGTTAAGGAGACTATTATATAGCTAGCAAAACCGGGAAGCATATGTCTTAGTATTATCCTGGAGGTAGAAGCTCCGCACAACCTTGCAGCCATAACAAAATCTTCTTCCCTCATAGAGAGGAGCTTCCCTCTAACTGTTCTAGCTAGAGTAGTCCAACCGAATATTGAAAGTATAATAGTTGTTATAAAATAGACCTTAAGTGATGACCAGTCTTGGGGAACAGCGGCTGCAAATGCTAGCCACAAGGGAATAGTGGGCAATGAGATAAGTACATCAATAATCCTCTGGATAATATTATCGATCTCTCCACCAAAATATCCTGAGATTCCTCCTAAGATAAGTCCTAAGATAAAACTTAGTCCTACCCCAACTAAACCTACGCTCAAAGAGATCCTTGTCCCATACATTACCCTAGAGAACATATCTCTTCCAAGCTGATCTGTACCAAAGAGGAATATATATCCGTCTTTTACACCAAAAAGATGGATATTAGTTGGAAATAAGCCAAACAACTTATATTCAAAGCCTCTTACGAAGAAATATACCTTAAATTTTTTTGTCTTATCTTCTTTATATATGTTTTCTAATGTTACCAGATCCCTCTCTATTGTGTATCCATACACAAAGGGTCTAAGACTGAATCCTGTTTCTGGATCCCAAAAGTGTATCTTCTGAGGGGGAGCATATATAAATTGACTTCTCAAATACGGATCAGTTGGGCTTACAAATTCGCAGCATATTGCTATAGAATAAAACACTGCCAGGACTACAAGAGCTACCATTGCCAGTTTATGTCTTTTAAATTTCCACCACATTAATTGCCATTGGGATGCTAGATAGATTTTTTCTTCCTTGTAAGTCTCTTCATCGTTCTGGTTAGCATAAGCCTTTCTATTTAATAGATTCATCATTTCTCAACCCCTTCATATCTAATTCTTGGATCAACCCAGGCCAATATTAGGTCTGCCAGTAATGCTCCTATAATTGCTAACCCACTTAGAATAAGTATGAAACTACCAGCGAGATACTCATCTTGAGTCATTAGTGCTCTGAATAGGACAGGTCCACATGTGGGGAGATTTAAGACTATAGAGGTTATCGTTTCCCCAGAAATAATAGATGGTAGTAGCCAGCTTATAGAGCTTATCAGTGGATTTATAGCAATTCTAACAGGATATTTGAAGACTAGTTTTCTTTCCGGAAGTCCCTTAGCTCTGGCAGTTATAACATACTGTTTTCTAAGCTCATCCAGTAATGTACCTCTCATAATCCTTGCTATCCAGGCAGTTCCACCTGTTCCTATTATCAAGATTGGTAACCATATATGGGACAGAAGGTCTAAGACTTTAGCCATACTCCACGGGGCGTCGGCATAAGCAGGAGAAAATAAACCAGTTATGGCAAGACCGAATCTTGTATATACAAAATACATTATCACCAATGCCAGTAGATAACTGGGAATCGATACCCCTATAAACCCAAAGAAAGTAAATGTATAATCAAATATGGAATACTGATGAGTAGCAGAGTATATGCCGATTATAATACCTAGAACCCATGAGAAAATAAGTGTAAGTATCGAGATAGTCATAGTTAACGCAAGCCTTTCACCGATAACTTCAGTAACGGGTTTATTCCACTGGAATGACAGTCCGAAATCTCCATACCTTATAATTTTCCATAACCATAAGAAGTATCTCATATACGGAGGTTTATCCAATCCGAACATCCTTGTGAGTCTTGCAATTTCATCCTCAGCAACATGTGTACCAGCTGCTCTTAGACGCATTATATGAGTAGTGAGGTAATCTCCAGGTGGAAGCTCTATAACCAGATATGCAACCATAGAAACGATTAAGAGCACCGGAATAAGAAAGATTAAACGTCTTATTAGATATCCTACCATTCTTTCTCCTCCATTTTGAATAAGAATTCCAGGGAGACGGGAATAAATTACTCCGCCTCCCTGGAAAAATCTCTTACTCTTTTATGAAGAAGTGTTCAGGGTGATAGAGGCTTACACCCCAAGTATCCCAACCAATAACACCTTTTTCAGGGACATTCCTTAATCTGTTAGATACTACTAATGGAACAGGGACATCGGTAGCCACACCTATAACCTGCGGATCTCTTGCATTGTAGTCTAATAACATCTTGCCAAGACGTATTCTGTCTTTTTCACTCAGAGTCTCCTGCATCTTTTCATAGATTTCATATAGTTTAAGGATATTCTCTGGGGGTTTTTCACCCTGGGCACCCTGTGTTTCATACCATCTCTCCCATAAAGGAGCATGACCATGCCACTGCTGAATTGGGACAAACCATATAGGATCTATTGGGAAGAGCATATCTGTTGTTCTGTCCATATGCCAGATCCAGCAGTCTAACTCGTTTGCCTGAAGTTTTGCCCACCAGAGCTGTTCATCTACCTGATTTTGTCTAGCATCTATACCAACTGCCTTCCAATAGTCAACTATCATATCTGCAAACTTTGCCGTAGCAGCTCCAACCCTTGTACCTGCGTGAGTAATGACAATAGAAACTCTCTTTCCATCTGGTCTTAGCCTAAACCCTTCTTTATCTCTCTTGGATAAACCCATAGCATCTAACAGCTTATTAGCCTCTTTAGGATCGTACTGAGCATAAGCCTTAGCAAATTTCTCTTCATAGTAAGCAGACCAAGGTACTACTGTAGCAGCAGAAGGCTTAGCTAGACCAAAGTAAAGTACATTATTAATCTCTTCTCTATTTATTGCCAGAGATAGTGCCCTTCTAAAGAGCGGATTCTGAATGATCTTACGCATTACTGGATCTGCATGGGTAAGATTGATCTCCAATACATACTTGTCTGTCATAGTTCCTTCCCATAGTAGAACCCTATAGTTTCCATCTTTCTCGTGCTTCTTGTATATTGGATAGTAAGCGATAGAGACATCATGCTGTCCTACCCAGTCAAGCTCTCCAGCTATTATCTTCATATTTACTGTTTCGACCTGGTTTGCAAGCTCTACCCTTATCTTATCTATATAGGGAAGCTGATTCCCTGCAGTGTCTATCTTCCAGTAGAATGGATTCCTCTCGAGTACAACTGTTCCGGGTGAAGGATATGATGTTACTACCCAGGGTTGTAGCGTTGGCCAGTTTACCTCTTTGGTTGCATCCCACGGACCAGCATTATCACTAAATCTGGCAAACAACTGGAACCACTGCTCATACTTATATTCTTTCATAAGTCTTTCCAGGTCTTCCTTCTTTGCATATTTAATGTGGTACTTCTTGAGTGCATGACTTGGTACTATGATACTATTACCAACATCTATCCTGGAAAGCCATAGAGGGAACGTGCCAAATGGTTTAGCAAATTTGAACTTAAACGTATACTTGTCAACAATCTCACACTTTACAGGCTTTCCACCATGACTCCATGGTCTTCTTGGGAAGACCGGTGATATATCCTTGTTGTTAAGCATATCTTCATACCAGAATCTTACATCTTCTGTAGTTACTGGTGCTCCGTCGGACCACTTAAGCCCCTCTCTTATCTTAAGAGTAAATTCAGTTCCATCTCTACTCATCTTCCAGCTTTCTATAACGTTTGGTTCTATAGTCCTTCTGTCTCTAGCACTTATTCTTAAGGCTCTTTCTACCCACCAGTCGTAGTTACTGACGAAGCTCTCTGGAGCCATATGAATCATACGCAAGGTACCACCGTATTTACCAATCTCTTCGGTGGGTTCTATGATGACAGGATTTTTGGGAAGTCTTTCTACTACGGGAGGTAACTTCTTTGCCTTTACTAAATCAGCAAGCATAGGGGCTTCGCTAAACTTGGTAATCTTCTTACCCGTCGCTTTCTCATATTCAGCAAAGGAGTTATATTGACCGGGTACAGATGCTTTCTGGGCAAAAGATACAGATCCAAAACCTACAAACACGCTGAACACCAAACTTATAGCAATTAGCCATATCAATAACTTTCTCATAAAACCTTTTCCCTCCTCTTTTATAAAATTTTCATCTCTTAAACGTCCTGAAATGGCCTTCCCTATAAGGGTTACTAGACGTATAATTTAAGGTAAAAGTCTTTTTATAGATAAGTTGAATCCTCTCTTCAGCATCACCTCCTCATTACCTTACTTATGATTTTAATATACCATTAGATAGACGGATCTGTCAAGCCTGAATTGCTACCTGCAATTAAAAGTATCAAGTTATAGTTTTATTTCCTCTGGCTTTTATAAAAACTTTTTTAATCTCTGATTATCTCAGTAATTTTTCCAGGGGGAATGGAATTTTATCTCTATTTCTGAGCAAGAATTCCCTGTTTCTCCTGTCTTTATACTGTACCAAAGCCCTCTGCAATCTTCTTTCAGTATAAGTCTTTGCTACGAATATCTTTTCTCTCCTCAATGTGTGATATTCTGTATAGAAGGCGCAGGATGCTGGAGTAAGTGGAAGTGGGGTATAATCCTGAATCTGCTCTAAGTAGTGGCCAAGACCCTTTACATACATAGCAAGATCCCAAGCATCTTTCAAGGTGGCTCCGGGGTGGGCAGATATAAAGTATGGAATAATATAGAGCTCCTTTCCAAATCTTTTTACGGTCTTTTCAAACCTGGATACAAATCTCTCATAGACCTCAAATTTTGGCTTTTTCATAATCTCAAGTACGCTATCTTTGATGTGTTCTGGTGCGACAGAGAGATGACCTCCAATATAACCTTCTTTGATTATCTCACGTATGTAATCTTCACCCTTCAGGGCAAGGTCATACCTTATTCCAGATGCAATAAATATATGCTTTACACCAGGGATCTCTCTGACCTTTTTCAAAAGTCTAAGCTGTGGTGAGAAGTCTATCTCCAGATATTTACAGATATCTGGGAACAGACAATCTCTGTTTGGACATGAACCAGGGACTTTGTAGATTTTGCATCGAAGTTTATACATATTAGCTGTAGGTCCACCTACATCATCGATGGTTCCTCTAAACTCTTTATGACTGGTTAGGCTGGTTACTTCTCTTAAAATGGACTCTTCACTTCTGGAAACTACCTGCCATCCCTGATGTAGATTGAGAGAACAGAAGGTACAACTGCCAAAACACCCTCGATGGGAAGTTATAGATGTCTTTACTGTATCTAAAGCAGGGATCTCCTCCTTGTAAGATGGATGGGGAAGTCTCTGGAATGGTAAGGAGTAGATAAGGTCAAGATCCTCAGTTTTATATACCGGAGGAGGATTCTGAATAATGTATCTCCTTCCGTCTTTCTGTACCAGGACCTTTCTCTTTTTTATACCCTCAATAAGTAATGTCTGAAAGTCAAAGTATCTATCTTTATCCTCTGATACCTCTTCAAAAGATGGAAGCATTATGTAATCTTTATCTCTGAAAAGATCATCAAATTCTTTCTCTTTCAGTGCAAAGACAATACCTGGAATATGGTGCAACTCGTACCATAATCTTCCCAATGCGAGATTTCTGGCAATCTCTACCACCTGTTTTTCTCCCATTCCATAGACAATCATCTTTGCCCTGGAATCTAAAAGTACAGAATGCCTTACCTTATCATCCCAAAAGTCATAGTGAGAGAATCTTCTTAAGCTTGCCTCGAGCCCACCAAGTATGATAGGTATATCAGGGTATAGTTCATGGACTACATTTGAATAAACTATCGTAGCCCTATCAGGTCTTTTCCCGGGATTCCCTCCTGGGGTATAGGCATCTTTTTCTCTTTTTCTCTTATTTGGTGTATAGTTGGCTACCATCGAGTCAACACTTCCTGCGGTAATACCGAAGAAGAGTCTGGGCCTCCCCAGGACCTTAAATGATTCCTTGTCTTTCCAATCGGGCTGAGGAAGGATTCCCACTTTAAAACCATAGTATTCAAGGATTCTTCCAATTACGGCAGAGCCAAATGATGGATGATCAACGTAGGCATCCCCTGTGACGATTATTACGTCTAACTCTTCCCAGCCTCTTTTTCTGGCCTCTTCCAAGGTGATAGGTAAAAAACCAATCATAAAGATACACCTGTTATCCTTTCTGAAGATTCATTGTCTTATTCTACAGATAAATCTTGAAGTTTGTCAAATGGATGGCTCTTGAAAGTTTTGGTGAAGTTGTGGTATACTCTCTAAAGAAAAATTGAATGAAAGGACGGAGGTTGAATAGGTGCCAAATACAAGATCTGCTAAGAAACAACTTAGGGCTTCTTTAAGAAAGGCTGAAAGGAATAAGGCGGTTAAGTCTAGAATTAAGACCGAGGTTAAGAAATTTTTGGCATATATAGAGGCAAAGGATCTAAATTCAGCAAAGTCGCAGATAAGTCTTGTTTGTAGTCTTCTTGACAAGGCAGCTAAGAAGAATATCATACACGATAATACTGCA
>CAZZLK010000016.1:0-12099 GCA_964655195.1 uncultured bacterium | reverse complement strand
CCACCTGAGAGTGAACTCTGGGAACTGGATAATGTGGTAATAACTCCTCATATAGCAGGACTGAACCCACACTATACAGATAGACTCCTAGATATATTCATCAGAAATCTTCAGGCTTATCCTGACATATCCAAGATGATCAATGTGGTGGATAAAAGATTGGGATATTAACAAGGGAGACTAAAAAGAAGGCTCCTATGAGGAAGGGACCAAAGGGTATCTTTGTCTTCATACCTGCCCTTCCTCTCTTTATCAGGTACAATCCATATACGGTTCCGGTAAGAGAGGAGATTATGATAACCAGAAGTGTGCCATAGAAACCAAGCATCAGAGAAAAGATAACAATGAGTTCCACATCACCCATACCCAGGCCGCCTTTAAATATAATTCGCAGGAGATAAAATATAAGAGCAAAGATACCAGCGGTTATAAAGTTATATGGAAAACCATAAATTACTCCATAGACTGCCGACAAGACAATACAGGGAATCAGAGTGATATCTGGCAATAACATATATCTTAGATCTATAAAGGCGGAAATTAATAGAAGAGAGGCGATAGAAGTAAAAATGATAAAATCCAGAGAAAAACCAAATCTCCTGAAGAGTCCGAAAAATATAATACCGGTAACCAGTTCAACAACAGGGTACTGCGGAGAGATCTTCTCTCCACAGTACCTGCATCTACCCTTTAACAGTATGTAACTTATAAGAGGGATATTGTCCAGCCAGGAAAGCTTGTGCCTGCAGTTTGGACAAAAGGACCCAGGGGAAACAATGGAGATTCCCCTGGGAATTCTGTATATACACACGTTCAGGAAGCTTCCTATTACTAAGCCAAAGAGAAATACCAGTATACTCAACTTAGAGCGTCTATTATAGCCTTTCCAGAGCTGGTTCCGATTCTATTTGCACCAGCAGAGATCATCTTTAAGGCGTCCTCTAATGTCCTAATCCCTCCACTTGCTTTAACTCCTAACTTATCCCCAACCACCTGTCTCATAAGCCTGACATCTTCTACCGTTGCCCCCCCAGGACCAAAGCCAGTAGATGTCTTTACGAAGCTTGCCCCACCAGACATAGCTATCTTACAGGCGGAGATCTTTTCTTCTTCTGTGAGATAACAGGTCTCAAGTATCACCTTTACTACCTTCTTACCAGCAAGATTGACTATCTTCTTTATCTCATTCTCCACATACTCATAATCTCTACTCTTAAGCGCCCCAATATTTATGACCATATCCAGCTCGTCCGCTCCTTCTTCCAGTGCCTCTTCCGCCTCGTGCATCTTGGTCCTTGTTGTTGTAGCTCCAAGGGGAAATCCTATAGCAACACCTACCTGGACACCGGAGCCTTTCATCGTCTCAACAGCAAGTTTAGTAAACCATGGGTTTATACACACTGCATAGAATCTGTATATCCTTGCCTCTTCCAGAAATGCACACATCTCTTCAATGGTTGTCTGCGGTCTTAAAAGGGTCTGATCTATATACTTAAGCAGTTCCTCTTTAGTCATCTACGCCTCCTTACAGATATCCCAATTCTTTCAGTATCTTCTTCAAAACCTCTTCCTGCTCTGGGGTAACTTCTCCCAGTGGTAACCTTACACTTCCAACGTCTATGCCTCTAAGTCTTAACATCGCCTTTAAAGCAGAGATAGACGAAAACTGCTTGGTTATAGTTCTTATCCTGTTTAATATAAACTGCTTCTCCCTTGAGTCTTCTATTTTTCCAGAGAGAAAATCGTTATATACCCCAACAGATAATTCCGGTAACGGATTTGCCAGAGCAGATATGGCACCCTTAACCCCCATAAGCAGGGCTGGTAAGATCAAACTGTCTGTTCCTACAATCACATCTTTATCTGGACCCAATTCATATATAAGGTCTTCAAGTGTCTGCAAGTCCTTACTACTGTCCTTTATACCCTTTACATTATCAGCCTCTTCCATAATTGTCCTGGCTAGAGAGGGCTTTATGGTATTTCCAGTATTTCCCGGGAGGTTGTAAAGATATACCGGTATCGGCTTCAGGGCATCGGCAACACTGACAAAATGTCTCTTGAGAGCGGAATCCTCCAGTTTGAAATAGTATGGGCTTACAATTGCCACTCCAGATACACCAGCATCCACAGCGGATTCTCCCACCTCTATGGTCTCCTTTGTAGTGATCTCACCGATCTGGGCTATAACAGGAACCCTATTTTTAGCTATCTCTACCGCACTCTTAAATAATAACCTCTTCTCTTCCTTTGAAAGTAGAGGACCTTCTCCATTTGTTCCGGCTATAAATAGACCACTGACCCCTTTATCGATGAGAAAATTCAATAACTTCTCAAATGCAGTAAGGTCTATCCTATCTTCTTTAAATGGAGTTACAACAGCAGGAATAATACCTTTAAGCATCGCTACACCTCTTTTATAATCCAGTCCTTATATAAACTAGATTATACTTTATCTATCAATCATCGTCAAACTTATACTGCACCGATCGATCTCATATATTCTACATACCTAGGAAAGGCAATCTCCGGCTCTGGTATCTCTGGATGCCACATCTTCTCCCATTCGAAGGAGAGATATCCATCATAGCCTATCTCTTTGAGAAGATTAATAATCTCCACAAGAGGTATATCGCCCTCTCCAGGGAGGACTAACTGCCAGTTATCATCTAATCTTCTCGCATCCTTTATATGCATATGTCTGAGACTATCTTTGAGATATCCTATAGTTTCCTCAGGGCTCTCTCCACTTCTATATGGATGCCATACATCCCACAGGGCTTTTATGTTTTCACTCTCTGAACGCTTTATGATCTCAGATATAAGTCTACCAGTTGAAAAATAATCGTGAGTCTCTATAACCACATCTACTCCAAGCCCTTTTATCTTTTCTCCTACACTATGGAGAGCCTCAGGTATGTAATTTATGTACTCTGACTCGGTAACATTATCGGGCACATTACCTATAAAACTCCGTACAATACCAGATCCCATCTCTCTGGCTAGTTCACAGTATCTCACAAGTGTCTCTATATTCATATCCCTCTCTTCCTTTACAGGAGAGGCAAATCTGGTATAGGCACTTATACAACATATCTCTATGCCGTTATCCTCGAAGAGATTCTTTATCTCTTGTCTCTCTAAAGGGGAGACCTCAAGGGATATGTGCTGTCTTCCTGCACCCCTTAACTCCACCCCATCGTAACCGTAGCGTCTGGCAGATTCAACTATCTTTTTGATATTCCAGTTAGGACAACCTAATGTGCTGAAAGATAACTTCATCTTATCTCATCTCTTTCTCTAAACGGAGTAAATACTATATAGAACCTTGCCTCTTTGCCAGAGGTGATTATTCTTAAAAAGTTAAAATCTTTTACCGAGCCATCATGAAACTCCAGATTTTTCAGTTCTCCTATCTCCACAACTGCTCCTGCAGGCTCTTTTATATCTATAAAAAGATTACCATATCTACCTCTAACGATAAAGTTTTTATCACCGACTCTCTCCAGACTTCCATTAATCTGTATTCTGGATTCTATCTTTCCCTCCCCCTTTAGTAAGACATCGTCTTCCAATATGAGACCTCCATCTCTTCTATCCTTTAAAAATTCCAGTGTCCTTGTTATCTTCTCTACCTTCTCCTGAGGATAAGCCCTGGTTAAATCAAGAAGTATCCTGTCTCTATCCTCTCCTCTATCAAAGGAAATGATCTTACCTTCAAACTCTTTCCCAATCCCTTCACTCTCACCATCTATAAATATCAGACTATGTCCTTCCGCATTGCAGAATGGATTCTTGTATCTACCCTCTCTAAAGTATTGCCTCGTATATAACCCCGAACCCAGATCGTGTAAGAAGGACTGGCCATAGACATGGAATATAAAATGTCCAACATCCAGTTGATTGTGAGGTTCTCCATTATTACCAGCCTTTACAGCCAGTATCGGTCCAAGCCTATCCTCCCAGTTCCTCCGTGTTATGACCCAATCTATACCTCGAAAGTGTATAGATGTATCTCCAGGCACTTCCAATTCGTCTACATCCTGTCTTAAGCATCTAAAATTTTCCAGTTCTCTCATCTCAACCTGAGAGGCAAGCCACTTCAGTTTTCTTCCACCAGTCGTATATTTAGCCAGGAGCATCACCAGGTCTCTATTCAGCTTCAGACCCCAAGGAGGACAATCACCAAAGTTTGCATATCTGTCTGGAGGTAGATAGCAGTATACTGGAAATTGACCGGTAACCTGAAGTTTTGGATGTTCAAAGATATTTATCCTGCCCTCAGTAATTCTATATAAACTATCAGCAAACCTGGTAAGATGGGTCAGTCCAAAGTTCCAGTATCCTATTCCTTCTACCCATCCTCCCTCATCATCAAAATAGTCAAGATACCTGTTCAATCTCTGAGTTACATCAAAAATTATCTTACTGAGATAGGGTTCCTCCGCTCTACCCGCTATAGCAGAAGCGCCTATCGCTCCAGTACAGACAGCACACCAGTTAGACCAGTACGCATTTGCCCACCAGTATCTGTCCGGATTTTCATAGAATGGTATAAATATCCTTCTCTTTAACTCATACTTTACTCTTTCCCTTACGTTCCTATCAAGCCTGTCTCCTAAAAGGTCCAGGATCTCTCCAAGTTGTTCTGCTGTCATAGAGGCAAAGAGGTCTATGTATGGCTCATCATAATTTAACTCCTCAGGCAAATGGGCAGGATAACACCAGGTTATCTCATTACATATATCCCAGATATAATCCTGAAGTCTGAGGAGAAAATCTTCTCTACCTGTAAGGAAGGTCCCTATAGCAAGCAGATACATATTGGACCTCTTTGATCTATGAGGGGCTTCATAGTGTGTCCTGTTTCCCGTTATATAGAATTCCCTGAAGTAAGAGTATTTAGCCTCTGGTATCGGCATCTTTACAAGTTCTTCGCAGGATTTAATTATTTCGTCTCTGGGAATATCCTCCCTGACTTCTTCTCTTCTTAAGACTATGGGGTTACTCAATACCTCTTTAGATAAAGCCTCTTTTACATCTTTAACATCTGCCACATTATACATCTCCATCACCTCCAGAAAAATAAGGGTGTCCTCGGGAACCTTAAAATCTATTTTAACCTCGCTCTTATTATACTACTTTGCCTTATTAACATAAATAATTGGGTGATGAGTCTTCTCCTTAGACTCACCACCCATAAGCTAACTATAAGAATTGGCTTTTACTTCTTAAAGTACTGGCAAGGATTAGTTGGAGCAGGATTTGGATATAACCATGCGCCAAACATCTCTTCTGGAACATTTCTGAAGTTATTCTTTACTATTCCAAAGTCGGGAGGATTGGTGCATATACCAATTACATACAGATTATTTGCATTTATATCAAGTATCTGCTTCATTAAGAGCTTTTGCCTGGCAAAACTTGTAGTCTTAGTAATCTCATCGTACAGTTGCATCTGTTTCTTGACCTCTGGAGGTGGTTCTTCGCCAGACTTCCCGCCAGTGTTGTACCAGAGCTGCCATAGCGGGGCATGGTTAGACTCACCACTATATGGGAAGTACCATCTTGGCTCTAAGAGTACTTCCATTCCTCCATCTCCGCTCCATATGGTAACTTCAGTCTCTCCAGTAGCCTTTCTCGTATAGAATATAGACCTGTCTTCTGTCTTTATCGCTGTCTTTACTCCTACTGCCTCCCAGTACTTCTTGATAAGTTCGCAGGCATCAATCCAGTCAGGTCTTATCCCAGCGGCTATTTCTATAGTTACACTCAGAGGTTTACCATCTGGTCTTAACCTTATCCCATCTGGTCCTCGTTTCAACCCCATTTCATCGAGGAATTTATTCGCTTTAGCCGGATCGTATTCTATATAAGCCTTAGCAAGCCTCTCATGATAGAATGCAGATTCTCTGAGTGGAGCAGCCTGCCATGGTTCGGCCTTACCCAGATAGACAAGGTCTATTATCTCTTTCCTATTAATAGCATGTGACATAGCAATTCTGAATCTTTTATCATTAAATATTTTTCTCAATACAGGGTCTTTCTGGTTCAGATTGAATGCCACTATTACTGCATTCATACCTGTCGGCTTAATAGTAAAGAATCTATATCCGCCCTTCTCTCTGTTCTCTGCCAGAACTGGATAGTTTTGCATTATGGTGAAGTGTCTACTGTGCATATCTATTTCGCCGTTTAAAGCCTTCATTAAGGCTACCTCTGCATTTTCTACTATATCAAAGACTACTCTATCTAGGTATGGCAACTGATTTCCAGCTGTATCTATCTTCCAATAGTACGGATTTCTCTCCCAGATATATCTTGGTCCAGAACCCAATACATTTGTGGGCCTCCAGGCAAATAAAAGGGGTCTTTCTGGATTTAACCACCAGGTATTCTTGTTACCGAATAGAGTAAACCAATCTGTCAGCTTTTCCGCCTTTACCATAGCATCAAGTTTCTCTTTAGCTGTATATTTAGGATGGAACTGCTTCATATAATGCTTTGGGACGATAAGTCCTACTCCGTCTGGAGTGGCAAGCCTCTGTAAGAATAATCCGTTAGGCTGAGTAAATTTAAATCTTACAGTATAGTCATCAACCTTCTCTACCTTGACTGGCTGGCCATCAGTAGTTAACCACTTTGGGACATTTGGTGTAAGCTCCCTATTCATTAACACATCTTCGTACCAGAAGAGTATGTCGTCAGCAGTAAAGGGTTGACCATCTGACCATTTCATACCCTTTCTTAGAGAGAAAGTAAATGTTTTTCCCTCATCAGTGATCTTCCAGCTCTTTGCCAGGTTTGGTAAGACATTATTGAATGTAGGGTCCCATCTAACCAGTCCTTCATAATCAACTGTCCTCTGGAACCAGGCATTATCTGCTACTCCAAGAGTAACTGTCCTCCATTCCCCACCATACTTCCCGATCTCCTCAACTGGAACTACTACAAGTGGCTCAGCAGGAAGTCTTTTGTCCACTGGAGGTAGTTTGCCCTGTTTTACAAGTTCCGCCAGCATCGGAGCTTCATTAAAGGACCTGATATCCTTCCCGGTAGCCTTCTTGTAATCTGCGATGGTGCTGTACTGTGACGGGGCTGGATACTTCTGAGCATAAGAGACAGAAATTATCCCAAGTAATAGACTAAGACATATACCCAACACTAATAAAACCTTCAAAGCTTTCATAGTCTTAACCTCCTTTCAAGATTGATAATTCTCTAAAATTATTACCTCGCTACCCACCCTTAATCAAATATCTTTCTTCAGATCTCTATACTCTAATGATGTTACACATCACCTCCTTTATCCTTTCAGTAAACAGTATTTATTATAGCAATACATTTTGAATCGGTCAACCGATTTAGGAATCAATTTTTATTTCAGCCTCTAATAAGCTCAAGAGGAGTCATTATAATTATCTCATCAAGCATTCCCAGTTTAGAGGCATCCAATAGTTCTATCTCAAGAGGCAATCCCTTTTCATCAAGATGAAGGATTACCCCCTCTTTCAAATCAATAGAATCTGTAAGGGTACCCTTTCTAAGCTTAATTAAAAGTATATCAGCCGACTTTGAATATTCTATCCTCATAAATTTTCCCTCCTCGATAATAGCGCTTTTTATAAGAAAAATATACTGTGATAATCACAGGAAGATCTTCTTGATATTCGTAGACAGCTCTAACTAAGTGATCTCCATATACTTTATGTGCGATAAATCTATTTCTATGTCCAATCAATACCTCATCTGGTAGTATAAGAGATTCAAGGACCATTTCTTCAGTTATTCCCCATTATTTGATTCTTTCTATAACATGAAAGAGAAAAAGTATCTCTATGATTTTATCTTCCACCTTTATTTTATATAATCTTCCTTTAATATGTAGCTGTTTGTCTATTATTTCTATCTGCATTATTTATCCTTGAAAGAGGTCCAATAAAATTATAGCACAGTTTATTTTCAAGGGGCTATTGTCAACGCAAAAATTTCTCTCTATAATTCTTAGATAAAACCCTAGCAAGGAGGTGCCTTTATGCTTTATGTGACTGAGACAGAAACAAGAGAGGTAAAAGAGCTCTCAGGGATATGGAAGTTTAAGGTGGATGAAAATAACGAAGGAATAGAAAAAGAATGGTATAAGAAGCCACTGGAGGACACCATACTAATGCCAGTTCCATCAAGTTATAATGATATAACACAGGATCCAGAGATAAGGGACCATATTGGTATGGTCTGGTATGAGACCGAATTCTTCATACCAGAGAGCTGGTCGGGTAAAAGGGTATTTGCAAGGATAGGGTCTGCATCTCATACCGCTATAGTTTTTATAAATGGAAATAAAGCTGTGGAACATAAGGGGGGCTTTCTGCCACTTGAGGCTGAGATTACAGATCTGGTAAAATTCGGAGAAGAAAACAGGATCACAGTAATGGTGGATAACAGATTGACCTGGGACATACTACCACCTGGAGAGGTAAGAGAGATAAAAGATGAGATGCATCCAGAGGGATATAAGATTCAGGAATACTTCTTTGATTTCTTCAACTATTCAGGGATTCACAGACCGGTAAAGATTTATTCGGTTCCTCAAAATTATATAAAGGATATCACAGTAAGAACAAAGATTAATGAAAAGCAGGGAATCATAGAATATGAGATAGACTACTGTGGAAAAGGAGAGGTAGATGTGTCTGTATTTGATAAAGATGGTAACAAGGTTGGTGAAGCAAAAGGAGAAAAAGGAACAATAGTTATAGATGATGCAAAATTCTGGGAACCGGGAAACCCATATCTGTATTTCCTGAAGGTCAAAACTTTTATCGATGGAAACATTGAGGATTCGTATACCCTGCCTGTAGGTATAAGGGAGATCAGAGTAGATGGAAAAAGATTCCTGATCAATGGAAAACCTTTCTATTTCAAAGGATTTGGAAAACATGAAGATGCCGATATAAGAGGAAAGGGACTGGATCAGGTAATTAATATCAAGGACTTCAATCTTCTGAAATGGATCGGAGCAAACTCCTTCAGAACTTCTCACTATCCATACTCTGAAGAGATCCTCTACCTGGCGGATATATACGGTATTGCAGTAATAGAAGAAGCACCAGCGGTTGGTATGAATGCCTTTATGGGAAGGATGAAGATATTCACTGAGGAAAGAGTTGGAACGAAGACACTGGAACACCACCTCAAGGTGATGGAAGAACTTATATCCAGAGATAAAAATCACCCCTGTATTGTAATGTGGAGTGTAGCTAATGAACCGGCATCTTTCGAGGAAGCCTCAGGAGAATACTTCAAGAAGGTTATAGAGAGAACCAGAGAGCTCGACCCTACAAGACCTGTAACACTTGTAGAAAGCTCTGGATACAGAGAGACAAAGGCTGGAGACTATGTGGATGTCCTCTGCGTCAACAGATACTACTCCTGGTATACGGATTCGGGAAATCTTGATATAATTGAGTATCAGCTGGAAAGAGAACTAAATGGCTGGTATGAGAGATTTAAGAAACCTATAATCCTGTCCGAGTTCGGCGCAGATTCGATAGCCGGATTCCACAGCGATCCACCGATGATGTTTACCGAAGAGTATCAGAAGGAGATGATAGAGAGATTCCAGAGAGTCTTGGATAAGCTCGATTTTGTAATTGGAGAACACGTATGGAACTTTGCCGACTTTGCAACAAAACAGCAGGTATTCAGGGTCCTGGGTAACAGAAAGGGTGTCTTTACAAGACAGAGACAACCAAAACTTGTAGCACACTTCCTGAGAGAAAGATGGCATAAAATTCCCGACTTCTGGGAAAAGAAATAATCTGAGATAAGGGGACAAAAAGCCCCCTTGAAGCTTAGCTTATATTATAAACTGGACCCTTCTTAGCCAGTTCTCGCAGAGTTCGGTCCACTTAGAAACATATGGGTCTCCTTTAGCTAAACCAAGACCATGCCTACCACTCTGAAAGATGTGGAGTTCAAAAGGGACATTAAACTTTCTAAGAGCCTCTACAAACAAGATACTGTTTTCTACAGGAACACTGGCGTCATCCGCTGTGTGCCATATAAATGTAGGGGGAGTATTTTCTGTCACATAATTCTCTCCAGAGAGAAATCCTCTAAGTCCTTCTGGAGGGTCTTCTCCAAGAAGACTTATCATAGAACCCCTGTGATAAAACTTGAGGAAACTTATCACCGGATAGCATAGTATCAGTACATTGGGCTTTGAACTTATCTTCTCTACAGGGTCGCTGGAATCCTGATTCCCATCATCAGAGTGAACTGCAGACATACAGGCAAGATGGCCACCTGCAGAAAAACCCAGGATACCAATCTTTTCTGGAGTTATATGAAATTTATCTGCATTGTATCTGACAAGCCTTATAGCCCTCTTTACATCTAAGATAGGATATGGATACCTGTATGGTGCTACCCTGTAGTTAAGGACAAATGATGAGACACCTATACTATTTAACCACAAAGCTATTGGTTCCCCTTCATGTTCTGCCCTCTTAACATATCCTCCGCCAGGACAGATAATAATAGAGCTATTTATCTTATTATTTTCTAGTAGATAAGGAGTTAGAGAGGGAAACTCACCGTTATTTATATCAGGGTCATACCCTGGTATATCTCTTTCCCAAAGTGGAATCATTCTCTCACCCTTTTTCTATAATTATACTATAAAACTTCCGTTCTGACTTTTCTTGGGAAAGACGAGAGATATTCTCCTACCGGTATTCTTGAAACTCATTTATTGCGTAAAAGTTCAGAAACTACAAAAATATAGGGGGCAGGACTTCCTGCCCCCTAAGAGAAAGGTGATAAACCTTATCTTAGTAGCTGGAGGACAGTCTGAGGCACTGTATTTGCCTGAGCGAGCATTGCAGTACCAGCCTGGAGCATAATCTGGTTCCTCGTAAACTCCATCATCTCCTGGGCAAGATCCGCATCTCTCAGTCTGGATTCTGCAGATGTCAGATTCTCCTTTGCCACTCCAAGGTTCTGGATTGTATGGTTGAGTCTGTTCTCATATGCACCAAGCTTACCACGTTCAGTTACTACCAGCTCTATAGCCTTGTCAATAGTCTGTGCATCGATAATTGCCTGTGCAGATGCTTGGTTTGTTACGTCTATATTTGTTACTCCCAGTGCATTTGCACTCATATCGTTAATTGTGACCTCCATCCTGTGGTCTGTACCTGCATTCGGTCCGATCTGGAGTGTAATGGAACCCTTACTGAGGTCAAACTCAAAGTATGTACCGGTGGTGGAGGCTGCATCCTTGGTAAGCTTGAATGTAACTCCACTGATACCACTGGAGTCTACAGATACGTTTGGTCCTCCGGTTCCGGCTGCAAACTCTCTGCTTGTAGATGTGACCGTTCTTCCAACATTGGTGATCGGGTCGGTAACCAGAATTGTCACATCTATAGACTTTACAGAGACCTTATCTGTAGAAGCAAAGGTGCCTATTTCTGTCCCAGCGGTACTTATGGCAACTGCTCCAGCGGTTACAGTATAGTCTACGATCTTTGTACTTCCAGCACTGTAACTAAACTCTATCGCATTATCGGTATCATCAAAGCTAACTGTTACATTGAGCCCCTTGGTATCGGTATATCCACTGAATAGACTATTCAGTGCAGATGCAAGCTCTGTCATTGAAACATTATCGTAGATCTCCGTACCTGCAGTACCTATCGTCACTGCTCCAGCAGTTACGGAGTAATCTATGATCCTTGTACTTCCAGTAGAGGATGTAAATACGAGTGCATCAATAGCATCACTAAAGAGAACTGTTACATCAAGCCCTGCTGAAACAAATGCCGAGTTCAGCGCAGTTACAAGGGCATTTATAGTGGTAGTTTCAGCGGTTGCATACTGGATAGTCGTACCATCTACAAGTGTAAAGCTAAAGGTAACAGTTGCTGCGTCATCTAGATTTAAAGCAGCGCCTAGAGTGGTGTTTGCATCAATTGTTCCAAACGTTACCTGAGTGAGCCAGTCATGACCAAAGGTGGCATATTCAATGGTTGTCCCATCTGCAAGGGTGAAACCGAAGGTTACTGTCTCCACAGCACCTTGTAGATTTAAAGC
>CAZZLK010000015.1:0-8393 GCA_964655195.1 uncultured bacterium | reverse complement strand
ATTATCTATGACTTCTCCCCTAATAAGATTCAGAGGAGGTGTTCCCAGGAATCCAGCAACAAATGCATTACGGGGATTATTGTAGATCTCCTCGAATGTCCCTTGCTGAATAATCTTGCCCTGTCTCATTATGGCTAGCCTATGCCCTAAAGATATTGCTTCCTTCTGGTCATGAGTCACATAGATAGTTGTTATACCAAAATGTCTTAAAAGCCGCTTTAGTTCTATCCTCGTTGTTTCTCTGAGCTTTGCATCCAGATCAGATAGAGGTTCGTCTAGAAGAAAGACGGAAGGGTCTCTTATTATACATCTCCCCAGGGCGACTCTCTGTTTTTGACCGCTGGACAATGTCCCCGGCCTTCTAGAGAGCAATGCATCGAAGCCAACCCCCAATACATTGGAGGTATACCTTACTCTTTCTTCGATCTCTTTATTGGGAAATCTCCTCAGTAGAAGATTGAAGATGATATTACCCTTTGAGGTCATATGGGGATAGAGCGCATAATTTTGAAAGACAAAGCCAACCCTCCTGTGTCTGGGAGATAGGTTGTCAACGCATCTATCATCGAAATAGATATGACCAGAATCCGGTTCGATCAAACCAGCAACAACCCTCAGGAGTGTGCTTTTACCACAGCCTGATGGCCCTAAAACGGAAAGGACCTCTCCCTGTTGGACTTCAATATTAATATCATCCAGAGCGGTTATTGGGGCATCGGTAGATAAGAGGCCTCCACTTTCTAATTTGACGAGTCTTTCCCCTCTAAAAGGACCTGTATCTGACCTGAAGACCTTACTAACGTTTTCTAGTCTCACACTAGACATATAAAACCTCAGGACAATCTTAAGATTCATTTTAATTATAACATAAAGGGCCTTAGGGTTCTATAAACTTTTGTCCGGATTGTTTTGGACAAGCGAGACGCTTGTCTACTAATATTCTTTGAAGCTTATTTATCCACGTGAAAAGTTGAAGCCTGTATGTAACTTGTTATATAATCTTAGCTGGAGATTATTTTATAGTGGGAGGAGGTGAATTTATGGTTCGAGTAGGGATTATTGGGATGGGTATAAGGGGTAGACTTTATGGAAGGGCAGTCCTACAGAATCCTGATGCGCAACTGATTGGCTTTGCCGAGATCAATCCCAAGAGCCTTAGAGATGCAGAGGAATTCTTTGGTATTAAAGGTACGCAGGACTATAGAGAGCTTCTCGACAAAGACATAGATGCTGTTATAATAGCAACTCCAGACTTCGCTCATACTGAACCTGCTCTGGCTGCAATAGAGAGAGGATTCCATTTGATGGTTGAAAAACCTCTAGCTATGAATGTAGAAGAGGCGGAGAAGATAGTTGAAAGTGCGGAAAAGAAGGGAATAAAGGCTCAGGTAGCCTTTGAAAACAGATGGAATGCCCCGTTTGTTATGGTCAGAGAATCGATAAACAGTGGTGAATTTGGTGATATCTATGGTATGAGGATAACCTTGAATGACTCTATCTATGTTCCGACGCAAATGATAAGCTGGGCAAGTAGATCTTCGCCTGGTTGGTTTTTGATGAGCCACTGTGTGGATATGGCTCTCTGGCTTACAAAAAAGAGAGTAAAGTCTGTAGATGCCAGAGGGATAAAGAATCTACTTAAGAAGAAAGGGATCGATACTTATGATATGATAGATGCCAGTTTGAGATTTGAAGATGGAAGTATAGCACATATCTTTTCCTCATGGATTCTTCCTGAAAGTATCCCATATGTTGCCCAGTTTAAATTCGAAATCTATGGAGAGAAGGGATATTCCAACATAGACTTTACAAACTCTGTTATAACAAATGCGAGTGAAAAGTACTACTTTGCTGGTATGCCTACACTCTGGGCAGATATTCATAACAGGCTTACAGGGGCACCTATATGGATGCTTGATTCATTCATAGATGCTATAGAGAACAATAAACCAATAATAGCAACCCTTGAAGATGGGCTGGAGACTACTAGGATAGTGGCAGGTATACACAGGTCTATAGAGGAGGAGAAAGAGGTAAGGATATATTAGAATCTGTATATCCTTACCTCAAATATCCTAGCGTATGGGTCTCCATTTGTACCAAGTATCTCTATGGAGATTCCGTCAGACTCTATCTCCTCAAATCTATGAACCCTCCTTCTATAGTAGTTGCCTCTAACCTCCAAGAGCTTTCTCTCTTCTCCGCAAATTTTACAGTAGATAACGTAGTCTCTAACGCATTCGGGTTCAGGGACATCTCTTGAGTGCTCAGGAGAGTCAAGATAGGTATCAAAGGTAAGGTATATCGTGTTTATTATGGTCCTCTGAGGAAGATCTATATCTACCCTTTGGGGTAGACCCTTATCCGATATCCAGAGGTTTGGACCATAATAGGTAGGTCTTGTGATGCCATTAATTATATTCTCTGGAACATAAGGATAAGAAGGAGGGTTAAGTCTAAATGCATATACTCCATGGGCAATCTTAAACTCAGAGGAGAAGTCAATTCGCTGAATTCCTGGAAATGAACGGGAGCTAAAGCCTATATAGAAACTTTTATCACATTCAAGCTTAAATAGATAGTATCCTGGTTCTACATCCTTTCCTATGTAAAAGTCTATCCATCCATTCACATCCTTTAAAGACAAACTCGTTTTAGCAATAAGTCTATCCAGTTTTGTATCTCTGAGAGAATCGACCTTATATATTGAAAGAGTGACCGTTAGATCATCTTTTGAGGATAGATAGAGAGATATGGTATCTATCCTTGAAGAAGTAACTATAAATGATTGTCCAATAGAAGAATTTACCAGAGAAAGAAATGTAAATTCTTCTATCCCTAGAGGCTTACAGCTACTTGCAGAGACCCTACTATCTCTGGCTATATCATAGGGATCTTCATTCTTAATTCCAATTATATAGCAGTCCTCTCTAAGAAGGAGTTGCTGTAGTTCTCCTATGTGATTTTTATAGACCTCTCTGGGGGTTATTCCGTATTTCTTACAGAGGTAACTTGCTGTCCCAACCGCCTGACCCAGGAGACCGCAGGTACCCTGTACCCTGGTAGAGCCTAGAGCGATATGAGTTGCGCTTATATTTCTACCAGCAAACATCAGATTCTCTATATTCTTTGAGTAAAGACATCTAAAAGGAATACTGTATATGTCTTTTAATCTATGCTGTTCGCAGGGAGGTCCAGGATCGAATATCCCCTTTGGGGGGTGTAAATCTATGGGCCAGCCACCATAAGCCACCCTGTCGGGGAATAAGGTTCCTTCTTCTACATCTTTCTGGGTGAGGATATAATCTCCTATGAATCTCCTAGATTCTCTCTTACCAACGACCTGTCCTATCCAGTCCAGCGTATAATTTTCTGCCTTGTGATTTCCCCTATTCTTTATATGGTCCCAGACACCTAAGAGTATCTTGGTGAGTTCTTCTTTGATCTTCTCATTGTCTTTTATGGTATCCAATGTTCCCCCGTACTCTATCCACCAGTAGTTCAGTTCATTTGGGGAATGACTCCTATATAAGAGGTCTTTCTCCTCAAACTTATAAGCCCACTCAGGAGGGGTAAATCTTACCGGTCGATCAAGTCTTTTCGTGGTAAACATCAGAGAACTACCAAGGGTATAGCTGTCTGGTTTATCAGGAGCTAGAGATTCTTTAAACTCGTCTCTCCCTTCTCTCCCCATCCTGTACTCTGCACCAGCGTTGTAGGCTATAACTCCATCACCACTACAGTCTATAAAGATCGGTGCAGAGAGCGTGAATGAACCTCTCTGATTTTCTACCCTGACAGCTTTTATCCTGGAAGGATTCTCCATAATGGCTTCCTTTGCCTCTGTCTCCAGAAAAAGGTCTATGTTTGGTTCTCTCTTAACTAGATCTAAAAGGACTATGTCCTGCCCAGGTTCCAGCCAGACACTTCTACCAAATATACTGCTGAATCTCGTTTCCGTCACTATCTCGTCTACCACTCCTGACTCCCTTGCAAACATATGGCCTCCACCAGCAGAGCCACATATGTGGACCCTTATCTCACTACTGAAATTTCCTCCTAATACAGGGCGATCGTGTATAAGTGCAACCTTACAGCCAAGCCTCGCTGAACTTATACTTGCACATATTCCAGCTATCCCACCACCAATGACAATCACATCATAGTCATACATACTTCATCATACCTCCATTAGAATTTTCCAAACTTTATTCCGGTTTCAATAAAGGCGATATAATTTCTCTGCATCTTTTCACTTATACATTCCTGATAAGGACCTGCAGTAGGGGAAAGGATAAATCTACCAGTCATACCTTCTTCCAGTATCTTTTTTGTCAATTCTCTGACCTCTGATTCTTCCAGATCAGCCAGGTCATCGTACTGTATATTACCTATAAGTATCATATCTCCCAAGGCTCTTCTAGCTTCAGTTAAAGTACAATCACCAACTGGAGGTGCCTCTACAGTATGTAATCCATCAGGGTTTATGTATCTTATCCCATCCAGTATCCTCTTGAGATTCCCATGATAGTGTACAATAGACCACATCCCATAACTTCTTATAAGATCTACAATACCTTTTACATATCTGGCGCAGAGTTCATTAAAGTGATCCGGAGAGACAATTGGTGGTCCAGCAAACTCCGCCCCAACTATAAAATAGACAGGACCAACATCATTTTCCAGAAGATATCTATACATATCTAAGACCCTCTCATAGATCACATCCAGAAAGTGGGTGAGTTTTTCTCTCTCTTCCAGGGTCCAGATACAGAACTGTTCTATATTGCATAGATGGAATAGTACCCCTAAAGGATCACCTATATCTACCATCATCAGACCCCTATCCCCAAGCTCTTCCTTTTCCTTAAAGAACCAGTTCACCTCGGGTCTGGGGGGTTCGTAGGGGAGACTCAGGATTTTCTCGAGGTCATCTATCTCTCTGACAAATGGTCTGGTGATTTTACTCCTCCCATTTTTTATTATCTTTTCCTGCTCTAAGACAACATCCTTGTACTTTATTCTATCTCTTATTACTACCTCACTTCCTCTATCTATAATTTCTCTAGTCTTTTCTATCTCTTTAGATACAGAGAAACAGAAACCTGTATCAAAGTTTCTCCTGTCGAATATATCCACCCCATACCTTTCAACCGCATCTAACACAGGCTTGTAGCAGGGGATCCTGTATACATCCACATAACACCCTATTGGATGGTACGGAAATAATAGCCATATAGGGACCCTGTCGATATCCCTCTTTTCAAATAATCGAGTGAGTCTTTCTCTACTAGAAAGGGTATGCATTGCACTCTCCTATCATAAAAATACAGGGTGACGGGTAAAGGAAAGGTATTATACCCGTCACCCTTAAACTCTTACTGTTTTATAAAGAACTGTTCTACAGAGCCGTTCACCGGTGTCCTTATTGTCCAGCTGTTAGGGAGTTTATCAGGTACATTGCGGAAGTTATCTTTAACTACTATTGGTATTGGTAACTGCTGTAAGACACCTATACTCCAGAGATTCTTGATATATAAATCCCACATCTTCTTTGCATAGAGTATCCTTTCCCTCTCGCTTGGAGATGAGGCTGCCTTCTCCAGATATTCCTTTACCTTAAACCAGTCATCAGGGGGTTTTACTCCACTCTTACCGCCAGAAAGTTCCCAGTCTCTCCATAGTGGACCAACTGCATCCGGAGCTTCGCTAAATGCACTCATAGCTCCACGGGCTAGATTTATGTAATGCGGATAGAACAGGACATCGATCTTCCAGATGACAATCTGATGTGCGTTAGCAGCTACCCTTTGACTTCTTAACTCAAAACTTGTTGGCTGTATCAATAGCTCGATCCCTATATCCTTCCAGTATTTTCTCAACATCTCACATATGTCTGAGTGCATAGGCCAGTCTGTAGCTACCAGGATGGATATGGTAAGCCTCTTACCATCTGGACGTAATCTATACCCGTCCTTATCCCTTTTGACAAGACCTATGGAGTCTAAAAGTTTATTTGCAGAAGCAGGATCAAACTTTGAATAGGCTTCCGAGTATCTCTTCTCATATACAGGGTCTGTAGTTGACGGAGAATACTGGGTTGCTCTGGCTAACCCTAAAGCATACAGCTGATTGATCTCTTCTCTATTTATAGCTAGAGACAGTGCCCTCTTAAATCTTACATCATTTAATAGTTTGGCTATGACAGGGTCTTCATTGTACGTATGATTTATCATAAGGACAGCATCAGCACCTGTAGATGGCCATAACATTACCCGATAACCACCCTTCTTTTCTCCCTCCTTCAGGAGAGGATAGTCAGCTAGAGAGAAATGGAATGTCTGCAGAGAAAGTTCTCCTGACATAGCTTTCATCTTTACGACTTCAGCGTTAGATACTATATCTATTACCACCTTGTCTATGTAGGGTAACTGGTTACCTTCGATATCCACCTTCCAGTAATAGGGATTCCTCTCAGCGACCACTCTACTAGGTGTGATGGAGACGACCTTCCACATCCTCATTACCGGACAGTCTGGATTTGTATAATAAGTCCCATTAGCCCTATCCCAGAAGTATTGATGCCAGGCCTCAAAACCTGCCTTTTTTGCCATATCGGTTAGTTTCTCAATCGGGGTATAGTTAGGGTGAAATTGCTTTAGATAGTGCTTTGGGAAAAGGGGGAATGAGCCCTGAATATTGTAAAGGAATACACCGTTGGAGTTTGGTAATTTAAATTCTATCGTGTACTTATCTATCTGATTTATCTCTACTACCCTGTCTCCCATCCTCATCCATCCAGGAAGAGTTGGATAGAGTTCCTTATTGGTTAACATCTCCTTATACCAGAACATAATGTCATCTGTAGTAAATGGTTCGCCATCAGACCATTTTAACCCTTCTCTGAAGTGAATAGTATAGGTCCTGGCATCTCTCGATACCTTCCATCTATCTACCAGATTGGGGAGGAGTCTGGTACCACTAAAGTCATACTGAAAGAGGTCCATATCTGCTATACGACCCCCCAGATAAGATAGAAGGGCATAGTGCCTTCCAGTTACCGCTATGTACCATGTCCCTCCGTACTGCCCAATCTCCTCTAGAGGTTCTACCACTACTGGATTCTTTGGTAGCCTCTCCTCTACTGGTGGCAGTTTCTTAGCCTTAACAAGTTCGGCTAACATAGGTGACTCGCTGTACCTAGAGATCTTTCTCCCGGTGGCTTTCTGGTACTCCGAAGGACTGTTATATACCTTTACCCCTTGGGTTTCTTTTTGGGCAAAGGTAATGGAAGCAGTCCCCATAATTAGGCTGATAACAACAAGAGATAAGATAATGACTTTAAAAATTTTACACATCAAAAATCCCTCCTCCTAAATTAAGACTTCTAAATCTAGATTATCCCCTAAAGTAGTATAATTCAATAACAGGTCTTGCTAGAAAACTAACCTTATATGCTAAGCTCACCTCCTCCCTTATGTGCCCTTATTGGTACATGGTGTTTTACCCATTCTTTAGGTGTCATCCCGGTCACACTCTTGAATGCCCTTAAAAAGGATGGGATATCGCTATAGCCGACTTCAAAAGCAACCTCACATAGGTTTTTGTTGGACTCTTTTATCAGATACTGAGCCAGTTCTATCCTGAGTATCCTGAGACACTGAGAAAAGGTCATTCCGGTCTCCTGCCTAAATCTCCTGCTGAACTGAGAAGGGCTATAACCCACTGCAAATGCTACCTGTTCTAATGTTACCCCTTTGGTAACTCTGTTCCTTATGATGTTTATAGCCTTCTGGATTGGTTCAGAGAGGGCTGGTAGCAGATCTATGCTGGATACATACCAGTTTTTGCCCAACTCCTCTTTTTTGAATTCAAAAAATCTTATCTTTTCCTCTATATAAGAGGCGAGCAATTTACATATGTCTTTCCAGTGGATCATTTCACTGTAAGATTTTACAGGGACATCTTCTACCACCCTAAAGATATCTTCTATATCTACATCATAGTGTCCCTCAAAGTATTTCTCATATATAGACAGATCGGGCTGACTTTCCAGAAATACCTGTCCCAGAAATATCCCACCTATAAGCTTATTTCCATAAGTTATTGGAACTACTATATCTACAAGACCACAGTGGCAGGGTTTTATGGTAAAACCATCTCTACTTTTAAATGCAGATATCAAACGATTATGTTCTGATCTTACACAGTCCTGATGTCTTCTACCTGAGAACTTTGTCAGCATACATAAAGGAGAATTGTGGGATCTATATGTCCAGTTTACATAGAGCTCATCGAACTTATAGGTAAAATAATTCAAGTCATATATACATACCTCCATTCCACTCAGTTTGGAGATGGCTCTTATATAATTCTCAAGTGTATCCTTATAG
>CAZZLK010000014.1:0-7136 GCA_964655195.1 uncultured bacterium | reverse complement strand
TAGAACTTATGGGTATAGATGTAGATATAAAGTTTGACGGAAGAAGTCTGGTACCGCTTATGCATGGGGAAAGGATAAAACAGGAACCTGAGTTTTATATAACAGAATGCACTTGGATGCGTAAGCACGGTTGGAGGACTCCAGAATGGAAATTGATCCATGCCCTCGAGCCAGACTTCCACTTTAAACCCGAGATAGAGCTGTACAACTTAATAAAGGACCCAGAAGAGAACCATAACCTTGCCCAAGAGGAGCCGGAGGTAGTAAAATTTCTGGAATCTAGAATGCAAGACCATATAAAGAGACGAGAAGATGAGACAGGTCGACGTAATCCTATGTATACAAATCTAGACTGGCATGGTATTGAGGGAAAAGGACCCTTCAAATCTTCCCAGGAAGCTTACGATACATTACATATAGGTTCTCCTGAAGCAGCAAGAAAGATACAGGCTCTGTTAGAAGAGAAAAACAGACAGAAGTAATAAGGAGGGCTTATGAAGAAACTAAGGACCGTTGTTATAGGGATGGGACCTATAGGTAATATCCATGCAGATGTATATAAATCAAGTGAATTTACCGAGCTTGTCGGTGTATGCGACATTATACCCGAGAGGGCGGAAAAGGCAGGAAAGAGGTTAGGTGTACCATACTTTTTAGATGCTGAGGAGATGCTAAAAAAACTCTCTCCAGATCTGTGTAGTATTGCTACTGGAGGTTATGAGTACAGTAGTGATCACTATGAACCTACTATGCTGGCTTTATCCTACGGGTGTCACGTCCTCTGCGAAAAACCCATATGTAACGATATAGCAAAGGCAAGGGAAATGGTTTCTTTTGCTAAGGAGAAAGGGCTCTGCTTTGGAATAAACTTGAATCACAGATTTACCCCGGCATTTAGGACTGCAAAGAGATGGTTCGATGAAGGCAGAATAGGGAACTTACTCTTTATAAATATGGCTCTATGGATTGGTAAATTTCAGGACTTTGAATCCCCTTACTATCATCTAAAGGCATTAAATCCACACTCTGTTAATATAATGCAGTATTTTGGTGGACCTATAGAGAAGGTTCAGTGTTTTGCAATGAAAGCTCCCGGAAGGACTATCTGGTCTACTGCATCTATTAATGTGAGATTTAAAAATGGAGCGGTGGGACATCTTACCAGTAGTTATGATATAGAACGTGGCCATCCTATGGAAAGATGCGAAGTAGCAGGAACTAAGGGTAGACTTGTAGTAGAGGATATGTGGAGAGAAGCAGTTTTATACCCTGCAGGTGACATGGAGAAAAGGGTATATACAAATCCAGTCTTTGGTGGATTTAGAGATTTTAACGATACATTTAGAGATAGACTCAATGCATTTGCCAAACAGATAATCGATGGTGCTAAACCGGAAGAGATAGATGGTTCAGGGATTGAGGGATTAGAAGCCCAGATAGTAATAGAAGCAGCTATCAGGTCTTTGGATACTGGTAGGATCGTTGATGTAAGTGAGATTTAGAGGGCAGGAAGACCTGCCCTCTAAATAAATCTCTGTCTCTTTGTAACCCACTCATCCCAATCTATATGCATATCCCTAAGAGTTCTTTCAACCCATCTCTTTGCTGGAAGACCCTTTACCGCTTGCAGTCTAATTGGATCCGGTCTATTACCAAGTCTATCCTCAAGCCATCTAGTTAATCTTAATTCAAACTCGTCTCTAAGGTCCTCTTCTCTGTCGTATAAGTTCACTTCCTCTTTTGGATCTTCTCTCAGATTAAAAAGCTCTTTCGGTGGGGTGGAATAAAGCCCCTGATCTATAGTCTTTATCAATTTCCAATCCTCTGTCCTTATAGATATACCTGCCCTCCAGGTACATTCGGTAGAGATGACTTCCCTATGAAGTCTATCGGTTTCTCCCTTAATAAGAGGAACTAGAGATCTACCATCAATTTTTGAATCCACTCTTATATTGAGAACATCTAATATTGTAGGCAGTATATCTATATGTTGCACTATAGATTCGATCTTTCTAGAAGGGAATCTGTCTCCTACTCTGATAATAAGAGGTATATGTATCGTTGGTTCGTATAGTCCCTGGTGGTCAAAAAAGAAGTTATGTTCAGTCATATTTTCTCCGTGATCAGCGGTTAGAATAATGAGAGTCTCATCATATATTCCAAGCTGTTTCAATACATCTAAAATTTCTCCTATAGCAGAATCCACATATTTAATAGCCCCATCGTAATGAGCCGTTATATAGCCAGCATCTGTTGGATTACCTAACAGGTCATAGTGCCACTTCTTAAAGAACGGATAAGGTATCTGATCTTTTGCCGGATCCATACTATGGTTATCCGGATCAAAAGGGTCATCTCCATTATAGAAAATAGTCCAGTATTCTTCAGGGGGAAGATAGGGAGTATGACAATCCCAGTAGTGAAGAAATAGAAAGAAATTCTCTCTATAATGCTCCCTTATCCATCTTATTGCCTCAAAGTTTATCTCTTCAGCCCTTATATGATGCATATTCTTACTCTTTGGATTTATGTAATACTCGTAACCCCTTCCGAAATAAGGCTTTATGTTAAATAGATTATCAACTGCACAGGTCCTGTAACCATTGTCTCTAAGTATCTCCGGTAAAAGCGGAATGGAATTATCGATCGTTTCATCCCCACCATGTGAAACAACCCTGTGAGTAATACTATGTAATCCGGTAAATATAGTTGTAAATCCAGGAGTTGTAGGTATACCATTGGCAAAGGCATCGAAGAAAATAATCCCCTCATCTGCCAAATTATCTATATTTGGACTAGTCTTAAATTTATAACCATAACAACTCAGGTGGTCAGCCCTTAGTGTGTCTATCGCTATAAACAGTACCTTCATTATTCCTTCCCCTTATCTCTCATAGAAGAATTGTTCAGCAGAAAAATTGGCCGCAATAGCAAATCCAGAGCGTGGTATATTCTTCATTCTAGCTGAAACTATAAGTGGTTGTTTGACTTTTTCTACAACTGGAATAAGTGGCAGATACTGTTTATGCCAGATAATCCCCTCTTTCCATAATCTTATATACTCATCTGAACCGGTAACACTCTGCCATCTCTTTATATCTATCTCAATTACCTTCTTTACCCAGCTGGGAGGCTCTTCTCCTTCTTTACCCCCGGTGTTGTACCATCTGGTCCATTCCGGTGCACGTATAGCACCGAAAGTATACCTGTTGATCTCTCCGGGACCATGACACCAGAGGAGTCCCACCTGTATCTCATTTGCAGACCAACGCTGACCATACAACTGCGGATCTATCCTCTTTAGTGTTACCTTGATCCCAACTGACTTAAGATGTTCAGTTATAAGTTCTCCCACAGGCATAAGGTCAGGAGCCTGAGCTCCACATTCAATAAGCATCTCAAATCTCTTACCATCAGGTCTAAGTCTGAAACCTTCAGAGTCTCTCTTCCCTAAACCCACCTGGTCTAATAACTTATTGGCTTCTGCAACATTATAAGAGCTGGGAACAGTTTCCGGGAAAGATGCAAAACCATAGTAGACACTATCTATAATCTCCTTTCGATTTATAGCCATACTTATAGCCCTTCTGAATTTAACATCTCCAACTATCTTCCGCCATACAGGGTCTTTATATGTAAGATTGATAAATATTGCACTCGGGTCATTATGTAGGTCTAAAAGCACTGCTCTAAAACCACCCTTCTCTTCATTCTGCTTATAAAGGGGAAGCTTTATTAGAGAGGCACTTTCCCTCAAGAAGTCTATATCTCCAGTTAGAACTCTCATATTGACCATCTCTACATCCTGTACCTGTGTAGAGATTATTTTATCTATATAAGGGAGTTGATTCCCAGCTGTATCTACCTTGTAATAGTAAGGATTTCTCTCCCACTCATAGACGCCACCGCTAGCCTTTACCAACATCCACGGTGTAAGAACAGGGAATCCGATGCTCTTTGCCTGAGTCTGTTCCCAGTTGGTGAAGTCTCTTAGATTAAATAACTGCCACCACTCGTCTTTAAATCCTTCCTTCTCCAATAACGGCTTTAACTTTTCCATAGGGGTATACTTAATATGAAATTGCTTCAGATAATGGGCAGGTTTTAATATATCGGTATATCCCATCCATCCAACTATACCGGTAAGGATCTCCAGAAAGGCTCCGTAAGGCTTGGGGAATATCAGCTGGAAAGTATATTCATCTATCACGTTTAACTTCATCGGTTCTCCTTTCAAACTATTACCAACTCTAAATCTTGCAGGGAAGACAGGGGTAAGCTTATCGTTCAACAGGACATCCTCATAGGTAAACCTGATATCCTCAGTGGTTACCGGATGACCATCAGACCACTTTAGTCCTTTTCTCAATCTAAATGTAAATATCCTGTTGTCCTTGACCTCAAAGCTCTCTACTATATTGCCCCTAATTCCCCCTCGAACTGTAGGAGGGTCCCAGAGTTTTCCCAGTCCAATTCCAGGTGTAATTAGAAGGTGCTCATTAAGCATAACAAATATATCAGGAGCCCAGTCTGCTACAGAATGTGCAGTTCTTATAGCACCTCCATATTTGCCAACCTGCCAGTCGGGAAGGTCCCTTTTAGAAATCAGTACTCCAGGTCCAACAACAAAAGGATGCTCGGGGAGTCTCTGTTCTACTGGTGGTAACTTCCCCTGTCTTACAAGTTCAGCAAGCATAGGTGCCTCATTATACCTCTTTTGGGCAAAAGAAGAAGGCACCAAGGTCAAAACCATACACAACATCAATAGACTTACTAAAACCTTCCTCACTCTAATCACCTCCAAATTAAGGGATTAAGTATCTTTTAAATAATAAACAGAGTTTATTCTATCACAGGATTTAAGGATAACATATAGAAGTAATACCGTCAAACATATTAAGGTCCTTTTAGCATTATATAATCTCTGGCGATCCTTAAATCCTCCAGTGCCTCTTCTGCATCACATAGTGGTTCTACCTCCCCCTTTATAGCTCTTACAAAGTTTACAGCCTGATTATACATCGCATGAACCCAGGGTAGCTGCGGGATGATGGTTTCAGGGGTCTTTCCATTACCCGGGTCTTTAAAGATTTCTACCTTCCCTGCCCTATTATACGCTAATGGAGCTGGTAGACTGAGCTTTATATATCCATGTTCAAAGGTTACTAATACTGACTCCTGCCAGTCTATAGTGGTTGTGTATGGAGACATCTCAATTACTCCCGGGACTCCACTCTCTGACTCTACAACCATTACAACACCTGATGGATCAGCATATTTTACTCTGTAAGGTTCTTCCAGAAGATACCTCATAAGGTTCACCTGATGGATATAGTAGTTCACAAAATCCACATACTTTTTATACGTCTTTTCGTCCATATCTTTTGCTGGTGGGTCATACTCAAGGGTTGGATATGATTCATCTGTTTTGATAAGGTCATTAAATCCGCCTGCAATCCAGTCTCCCGGCGGCATAGTAATACGTATATACTTTAATTTCCCAATCTCTCCAGAACTTTTAAACTCTTCTATCTTAGATCTTGCATAGATTGTGGCAGGGTCACTCCTTTTGTGATAGCCAACCATAATCCAGGTCCCACTATCCTTTACAAGAGATACGATCTTTTCTCCCACTTCAACAGAGCTAGCTAGAGGCTTCTCTATAAATACAGGAACTTTAGCCTTCAGCAATTCTGGGATAAGAGTTCCGTGCCTTGTAAAGGGTTGAACCGCTACAATTCCATCAAAGTCTTCGGAGTTAAACATATCTTTATAATCCTTGTAAACTCTGGGTATTCCATAGCGTCTAGCAACTTCTTTACCTAGATTTTCCCTCAACTCTGCAATGGCAACAACCTCACACTGAGGTATAAGGACATAATTTTTAAGATGGGCACACTGCCCCATATTGCCAACACCAACAAAGACGATTCTTACCTTATCCATATAAGGACACCTCTGGAGCTATAAGGACTTCAAGAGATTCTGGAGAGATTCGAATGACTCTCTCGTTATAACATCTATAGGTTTTGCCCAGTACTCATCTCTGAATATCTCCACAGAGAGAAAACCAGTGTAACCCTTCCTCTTCAATATCTTTAAGATCTCCTTTAAAGGAATTACACCCAAACCCAGATACAGTCTATTCTTATCTGTAAGCTTTTCCCTGGGAAGGTCTTCACAATCATTTATATGCACAAGAAGGAGTTTCTCTACAGGTAGAGATTCTATCTCTTCCAAAGAGACTCCAGATTTGTAATAGTGGAAGGTATCCATCATAATACCCAACAAACTATGACCCGCGTATTCCACTATATCTAAAGCCTCCTTCGGCCCAGGGACAAATGGATGCATCCCTAACGGTTCTAACGCTAATTTCACACCGTAATTACTGGTAACTTCTGCACATCTTTTGGCAAAATCTCCAGCCCTCTTAATAGCTTCTTCGTATTCCATCTCTTTAGGAGGAACATCAGGACAGACCAGAAGCATCTCGCAGTTAATCTTCATTGCAATCCTAGCTCCCCATTCTATACTCTCGATTGAAGCCTTCGTATCTCCAAAAGTATTCAGGAAGAAAGGGCATATGGATACAGGTTTTAGATTATTCTTCTCCAGTAACTCTTTCAAATCATCCACCGAATGGGAGTCAAGATACTTCTTTACCTTATCGACCCATAGCTCTATACCTTCAAAACCTGCCTCACTGGCGGAAATAATATCCTCTTCTAAAGAATAAGGCATTGTGGTGGCTTCATTTATACAGGTCCTCATAATATTCACCTCGCCTCCAGGACCAAGATCCAGTCCTGATATATCGGAAGTCTTACTCCAGAACCTTCAACCAATTCTGGTAATTGCCATTTACCTTCTCCGTCAGGTACAACTTTACCAATATCAAGCTCACTGCCATCTGCAGGATTAAATAGATATGCCCTGTATGAAATACCTTCTTCTATCCCCTTTATCTTAAAGTTATTGTAAAAGAGAGGTATGTATACAATTCTTACCTCTCCAGGTATCCCTGCACAGTAAGGATAATAACGATTCTTCTTGTTCTCTTCCGAGACTTCTACCTCTACCCATTCTGGATGTGGCTCAAACTTCCACCACCTGTACCTCTCCAGTAATCTCCT
>CAZZLK010000013.1:0-7490 GCA_964655195.1 uncultured bacterium | reverse complement strand
AAGTCCTAACTTTTTCGCAGGATAGGACGTCATCTTTAATATCGCTTCCTCCAGAGATAGGACCTTAAGTTCTCTTACATATCTACCTAGGACCCTGGGAAATGTGCCGAAGGAACGGGGATGAGTCCTGTCTTCTTCGTTTCTCCTTTTATAACCAGATCCATCAGAACCTATAAAGGAATACTTATACTTTATAAAGCTTTTTACATCCTCCTCGTCCATCTGAAAACTTATAACCCTCACAGGCTCACCTCTCTTCAGTAACTCTAAAGTAAACTCTTCTGGTGATAGACCTCTTTCTCTTGCCAGTTCTAAGATACTATGCCCATTTATGTTACTATTACTGCCATACTTGGGTATATATATCAGATCCCAATCTATATGATTATCTTTTAATTTTTCTAATGCCTCTCTATACTTTTGAGAATTTGATAGATCTGTGGGAGAAAAGGAGAATGGCATAATGGCGATATTTAGCCTTGTCATATAGGCAGTGTAGGGGTATACGTCATAGGAGACATCAATACCGCTAGCTCTAGCGGATTCTATCATTTCAATTATTTTCTCAGATCTTCCCCAGTTTTTTCTCCTCTCGATCTTCAGGTGTGATATCTGTACAGGTATCTCTGCAGATCTTCCGATCTCTATTGCCTCTTCTATTGCTGATTCTAAATGGTCCCCTTCACTTCTCAGATGCGTGGCATATATACCACCTTTTCTATTTAAAACCTTTGCCAGTTCTATCAGTTCCTCTGTAGAGGAGAATATACCGGGTTCATATTCTAATCCAGCAGAGAGTCCCCTAGCCCCTTCATCCAGGGCAGACTCCAGGAGTGATCTCATCTTGCTGATCTCTTCTTCTGTTGGTTTTCTCCTCTCATTACCTAGGACTTTGCTTCTTATCACTCCCTGTCCTGCCAAGAATATAAGATTCGTTCCGATACCCTTGCGCTGTATCTCATCGATAAATCTACCCAGGTTTCCTTCGGCCATCCCTATGTTTATACCGCAGTTCCCTACGACCTGGGTGGTTACTCCCTGTCTCAGGATATTCTCCATATCAGGGAATTCTCTCACTGATAGGTCTGAATGTGAATGGATGTCTATAAAGCCAGGAGCTACTACTAGACCATCTGCGGAAATGCTTACTAACGCAGGTTCCTCTATCTTTCCTATCTTTACTATCTTATTCCCCTTTATCCCTATGTCACATATATACCTCTCTCTTCCTGTTCCGTCTATAACTGTCCCGTTAAGTATCGCTATATCCAGTATGTTACTCACCTTCCTTTATCTCTTCCCAGAGTTTGTCCATCTCACTCAATGTAAGTTTCTCAAGCTGTATATCCCTCTTTTTAGCCAGTTCTTCCATCTTATTGAACCTCTTTATAAACTTTTTCACCGTATCCCTGAGGGCAGATTCAGAATCTACTCCTAGGAGCCTGGCAGTATTTACCACAGAGAATAGGAGGTCTCCTATTTCTTCTTTGATATTACCTCCAGTACTTATAGCTTTATCCAGCTCTTTCAATTCCTCCTCAATCTTTTCTCTGGGTCCTCTGTAGTCATCCCAGTCAAACCCTATCCTTCTTACCTTTTCCTGTATCTTGTTTGCAAGGACAAGGGCAGGTAAACTCAGAGGTATATCGGTGGTTCCCTTATTTTCTTCCCTCTTTATCTTCTCCCAATTAGCCAGCGCCTCCTTTGAGCTCTCCACCTTTACCCCTCCAAATACATGTGGATGTCTGTTTATAAGTTTTTCTATTATCCTGTCCACCACATCTTCAAGGGTAAAGTGCCCTTCCTCTTCAGCTATGATCGATATAAAGAATATATTAAACAAAAGGTCCCCTAATTCCTCTTCCAGATGAAGATGGTCTTTCTCCTCTATAGTGTCTATAACTTCATAAGCCTCTTCTCTCAGGGTATATTTAAGAGAATCAAGGTCCTGCTCTGCATCCCAGGGGCATTTTTCTCTAAGAATCTTCCCTATTTTAAGTAGTTCTTCTAGCTTCTCTCCTAGGGTCTTTCTGTTCAAGGCTGAGCGCCTCCTTTATCTTTATCAGTTTTCTGTTTCTATCTTCCCACCATCTTATAATCCAGCTTTCCTCATTCATCTTTTTGAGTCTACCAAATCTCTCTAAATTTTTTATAGCATTTCCATTAACAGTAGTATCTCTTAAGACTATTAATATCCTGTCATCAGTGATCGATAACTTCTTTATATTTCTCCTTTCTGCCAGTATCCTTACCTTTGTTATGTTCAGGAGGTTCTCCACCTCCTTTGGTATCTTGCCAAATCTATCGATCAGTTCTTCCCTTATCCCTTCTATCTCCTCAATAGAAGACGCAAGTGACAACCTCCTGTATATCTCAAGTTTGTAAGGTGGTGGTATATAAGAGTCAGGGATGATAGCTGGTATGGAGATCTCTACTATTGTAGGTTCTAATCTCCACTTTACCGGTTCTCCTCTGAGTTCTCTTACTGCGTCTTCAAGCATCTTTAGATATGTATCAAAGCCAACGGCAATTATATGTCCGTGCTGTTCCTTCCCGAGAAGGTTCCCTAATCCCCTTATCTCCAGATCCTTCATAGCTATGTTAAATCCTGATCCCAGTATACTATTCTCATATATTGCCTTAAGCCTCTCCTCCCCCTCTGGAGTTAATTGTTTACTGTGAAATATATACGCATATGCCCTCTTGCCTGACCTTCCAATCCTTCCGCGGAGTTGATAAAGTTGGGCAAGACCGAACCTTTCCCCTTCTTCTATGATGAGCGTGTTTGCATTTGGTATGTCGATTCCACTCTCGATTATAGCAGTTGATATAAGTAATTTTGTTTCTCCTCTATAAAACTTCCAGAACTTTTCTTCAACCTCTTCCTCATCCATTGTTCCATAAAGTATGTCTATACTTAACCCCGGGAACATACCCCTGAGCTTAAACTCGAGCTCTTTTACCCCACTTATCCTTGGATGTATGTAGAAGATCTGACCTCCTCTGGCGAGCTCATTCTCTATCGCAGATCTTACTATCTTTTCATTGTATTCTCCCACATAAGTAGTTATGGGTATCCTCCCCTCAGGTGGAGTCTCTATTATACCTATCTCCTTCAGTCCATAGAGAGACATAGATAGGGTCCTGGGGATAGGAGTGGCGGATAATGTGAGCACATCTATAAGGGGGAATTGTTCCTTCAATTTCTCCTTCTGTTCTACACCAAACTTGTGTTCCTCATCTATTATGAGAAGTCCTAAATCCTTGAACCTTATGTCTTTTCCAAGTATCTTATGGGTCCCTATAACGATATCTATGCTCCCATCTTCTATACCTGCTTTTATTTTGCGGATTTCTCTGGATGGAGTAAATCTTGAAAGCATAGCGATACTTACCGGAAACGTAGCAAACCTCTCCTTGAATGTCTCATAGTGTTGATGCGCCAGTATTGTGGTTGGAACAAGAACAGCTACCTGCTTACCATTTAAGACCGCCCTGAATGCAGACCTTATGGCCACTTCAGTCTTTCCGTATCCAGGGTCCCCACAAACCAGAAAGTCCATCGGCCTTGGCCTTTCCATGCTCTTTTTTACCCTTTCAATAACCTCTTTCTGGTCAGGGGTCTCTTCGTATGGAAAAGTCTCTTCCAGTAGTCTCTCCATCTCTGGATAACTTTTAAACGCTATGCCAGGCATAGCCTCCCTTTTTGCACTTATCTCTATGAGACTTTTGGCAACATCTTTTATATCTTTCTCTACCCTATTCTTTATCCTTGTCCATTCAGGACTTTTTAATCTATATATGGGAGGGGGTGTATCATCAAAGCTCCTATACTTATCAAGCCTACCTGCCTGTTCTACAGGAACTAATAGCCTGTCCTTTTCGGCAAACTCTAACACTATAAACTCTCTCGGGGTTTTCTCTATAAAGTGCGTCTCTAGACCGGCAAATCTACCAATCCCATGGTAAGGATGAACAACATAATCTCCTATCTCAAAGGGTAATTCTCTTACTCCTTCAAGGGGAGACTGGAAAGCAGGTGCAAATTCATAGTTAAAGAGTTCTCTGTCTGAGAGAATTATTAACCTGATTGAGGGTATTACAATGCCGGTTGAGAGTTTCTTTTTATAGAAGCTGATATTTTTTGCTTTCACCAGGGCCTGTAATCTCTTTGCCTGAACTGTATAGATATGTACTTTGTAGTTATTGCTGATAGATGTCTCTATATATCTCTTTATCTCATCTATGTTCCCAGAGAATAATGGAGGTGACTCTCCTTCTATATCCTTTCCAGAGATTATTCTGAGCTTTCTTGCCGATACCTCAAAATTAGAAGAAATTATAAATAGTGTCTCAGGAGGTACAACCTCTTCGACTTTCGATTTGACCTCCGAAGGATTTACCGGAATGATACTTATAGGAGGTTCGATCTCTCCTATAGACCGCTGCGTAAGGGTATTGAATTTTCTAATACTGGTTATCTCATCCCCAAAGAAATCAAGTCTTACAGGATGGTTTAAATTTACAGGGTATATATCTATTATTCCTCCCCTGATGGAAAACTCTCCCCTTCTTTCTACCATAAAGACCCTTTTATATCCAAAAGAAACGAGCCTGTCTACTATATAATCCCACTTACTTTCTTTTGTGAGCGTCAAAGAGACCCCTACGGCGGGGAAATTTTTTATGCCCTCTGATGTTGATACCAGAACGGAGAATTCTCCTCTGACAAAACCTCCTGCGAGGCTTGCCCTCTTCCAGCTATTCTCTCTATCTATGGGGTCGTAAGGTAGATAGGTCGTATCTATATCGAAGATCGCCCTTATATCATTTGCTATCCTTATTCCAGCTTCTTCATCATCTATGATCAGTATGATAGGAACCTTGAGAATTATTGATAGATACCCTGTTATTATTGGGATTAGAGAGAAAGAACTTATCCCCACTATGGAGGAGGAACTCTTTCTTACCTCCTCCTTTAGTTTAGAGAAGGCTTCCTCTTTTAAGAGGGCTGAAATTACAGGATTCATTCCTTTATTCTTTTATTATACCTGCTCATTGCCTTTTCTATGTCTAGTACTATCAATGGTAATCCTTCAAGGGTAGACTCTATAGTTTTTTCTAGGACTTCTCTCTCCTCTTCAGAAAACTCAGAGAGTACAAAATCCACACTGCTTACTCCATCGGGCAGAGGTCCTATCCCTATCCTCAATCTTGGAATATCTTCTGTCCCAAGGGCATCTATTATGGACTGCATACCATTGTGCCCTCCGCTAGATCCCTTTATCCTTATCCTCACACTCCCCAGTGGAATCCATAGGTCATCATACACCACAAGAATCTCCCCTGGTGAGATGGAGAATCTTTTAACTATCGGAGGGATAGCTTCACCACTCCTATTCATATAGGTAAAGGGCTTCAAGATGAGTACTTCATTATTATCCACAGATATCTTTCCTAGGATACTCTTGCCTGTCTCTTCTATCCATTCCCCCCATCTTGAGACTGCAGAATCTACAAACATAAAGCCTGCATTATGTCTGGTATTGGCAAATCTTATCCCGGGATTTCCTAGACCAACTATAAGCCTTATCATAAGTCATAATAATACCAGGCAACGGATGTATACCATCCATCACCTGGTAGATCTTTTTACTCTTGAGTTCCCTCTTGTGATTCTTCAGCCGGAGCCTCTTCCGCCTCTGGAGCAACTACAGTTACAATGACCTCATCCCCAGGAGTAACAACTGTTACTCCTTCTGGAACCGAGAGGTCTCTAACATGTATGCTATCTCCTATATCCAGATTACTTATATCTACCTCTATATGTGGAGGCAGGTTCATCGGTAAGCATCTTACATCTATCTCTTCCAGTACTAATTCTAGTATTCCTCCTACCTTTGTCCCAACAGCTTCTCCCTTAAGTACGATGGGTATTGTTGCCTCGATCTCTTCCTCTAGGCTTATTCCGTGCCAGTCCACGTGGAGAACGTTCAGCCTGTACGGGTGGTACTGCACATCCTGAAGTATCGCATACTCTTTTCTTGTCTCCCCATTCTGGATATTTAGGGCAAACAGTACCCCTCTACCTCCTTCGGTAGAAGACAAAACCTTAAGGAGGTCTTTCTCCGGTATCATAAGGCATACTGGTTCTTCCAGATGCTTACCATATAGTATACCAGGGATAAATCCCTGAGCTCTTAATCTTTTTACCTTCTTCCCTTTTACATCCCTTACAAATGCGGTAAGTTCTATCTGCTCCATATAATCTCCTCCTATACAAATAGTTCGCTTACAGATCTGTTATTGTGGACTCTATCTATAGCCTCAGCGAATAACTTTGCCACTGAAAGCACTTCTATTTTATCACAAAGTTGTTCTTTATCCAACCTTATAGTATTGGTTACTATTACTTTCTTTATATGACTCTTCTTTATATTTTCTATAGCATTTCCAGAAAACACCGGATGTGTGGCACAGGCATATACCTCTATCGCCCCTTCCTCTAACAGGGCATCTGCCCCCTTTATAAGCGTTCCGCCGGTATCTATCATATCGTCTATAACGATACAGGTCTTCCCTTTTACATCACCCACTATATACATAACCTCTGATTCATTTGGAGCTGGCCGTCGTTTATCAATAATAGCTATAGGGAGATGTAATCTGGATGCAAATGCTCTAGCCCTTGCTACCCCTCCTACATCTGGCGAAACCACTACTGAGTTGTCTAAATTCAGATTATTCTTTATATATTCAGCCAGTATCGGACTTGCCTGGAGGGGGTCCACAGGGATATCAAAGAAACCCTGAATCTGACCAGCATGAAGGTCCATAGTGATAACTCTATTTGCTCCAGCAACTGTTATAAGATTTGCCAGTAATTTTGCCGAGATAGGTTCCCTTGGTCGGGTCTTTCTATCCTGTCTGGCATAGGCAAAGTAAGGTATTACTGCGGTTATCCTTCCTGCAGATGCCCTTTTCATCGCATCTATCATAATGAGCAGTTCCATTATATGATGGTCCACAGGATTACTCAGAGACTGGACTATATATACATCGCAACCTCTTACCGTTTCCTCTATACTCACTCTGGTCTCTCCATTACTGAATGTGCTTGCATATCCTTGACCAAGTGTCATTCCTAGATTGCCTGCTATCTCCTCAGCTAGAGGTATATTAGAGTTACCAGTAAAGATCTTTATATTGTTACTCACTTTTTTCCTCCTTCCTCCTTCACCTTTCTTTCTATTGGACGAGCAGGTACACCAGCCACCGTACTGTAAGGCTCCACATCCTTTAGGACTACCGACCCAGCTCCAGTAATAGCACCCTTTCCTACCCTAATGGGTGCTCTCAGACAGGTATTTGATCCAATAAAGGCTTCATCCTCTATAATAGTCTTATGCTTGGTTTTTCCGTCATAGTTACAGGTTATTGTTCCAGCCCCTATATTTACCCTCTCTCCAATCTCTGCATCCCCCAGATAT
>CAZZLK010000012.1:0-9394 GCA_964655195.1 uncultured bacterium | reverse complement strand
AAAGATGGCAGAAGATATATATACGGAACTTAAAGAAGAGGTAAAAAATCTTGAAGATAAACCAGGATTAGCAGTAATACTGGTAGGAGATGACCCTGCATCTCTGGTGTATGTAAGGAATAAGGAAAGGGCATGTAAGAGGCTGGGATTAAACTATAGGCTGATGAGATTCCCACAATCGGCAGATAAGAATGAGATATTATCAACCATAGAATCCTTAAACAGTGATAAAGAGGTCAATGGTATTATTGTTCAGATGCCTTTACCTGAACACCTAGAGCCATTTGAAATTGTATCCGCTATAGACCCCCTAAAAGATGTAGATGGACTTCACCCTGATAATCTTGGTCGACTTCTGAGTGGTAAACCCAGAATTATACCATGTACTCCCCTAGGAGTTATCGAGCTGTTAAGACGGGAGAATATAGATATTAGAGGTAAAAATGCAGTAATAGTTGGAAGGAGTAACCTTGTAGGAAAACCCCTCTTTCACCTGTTACTCTCCCTTGACGCAACAGTAACTGTGTGTCATTCAAAGACTACCGATTTAAAGGAAGAGACATCCAGAGCAGATATACTGGTATGCGCAGCAGGGGTACCTAAACTCATAACTGCAGATATGGTAAAAAAAGGAGCTACTGTCATAGACGTTGGTATAAACAGGGTTGGTGACAGACTTGTAGGGGATGTAGATTTTGAAAATATAGTGGGGATAGCTTCGGCAATAACTCCTGTTCCCGGTGGAGTTGGACCTATGACAGTAGCTATGCTGATGAAAAATGTTATCACCGCTTATAAGTTACAGAAAGGCAAGAGATGAATATAGCTAAACTCAAGATAAGAGGGACCATAAAGAGATTATTCAAATCTTATCCGAGAGAGCTTTTGGATAGATGGGGAGATGTCATCCAGGACGAAGCAATAAGGACTATAGAACCATATAGGGTAATAATGAGTTATGTGAGTCTACCGAATGAGGTACCAACATTTAAGATACTAAAGAAGATACTGGAAGATAATAAGATATTACTGGTACCCAAGATGGTAGGTGAAGATATTATTCCGGTCAGGATAGAGAGTCTGGATGAACTCTCTCCAGGAGCATTTAATGTATTAGAGCCCTACAGTTCCGAAGCGTACGATACGAAAGACCTTGAAGCCATTATAGTGCCAGGTATTGCCTTCAATACAAAATTGCACAGGATAGGGCATGGTAAGGGGCATTTCGATAGATTTATAAAGTTACTCCCAGAAAAGGTGCTAAAGATAGGACTTGCCTATGATTTCCAGATTATCGAAGAGGACTTTATAGATGAGTGGGATGAGGAGATGGATATAATAATTACTGAGAAAAGGAGGATTGAGCGATGAATGTAATTATAATCGGTGGAGGTCCAGGCGGATATGTATCTGCCCTTAGAGGAGCACAGTTGGGACTTAATGTCACTCTGATAGAAGAGGATAAGGTTGGAGGGGTCTGTCTGAATAGGGGATGTATACCCACAAAAGCACTCCTCTCTGCCAGTGAAAGGATAAGTGATATAAAGACGGCTAAAGACTTCGGGATAGAAGTAAGTGATTACAAAATAGATGTGGCATCAGTATTTAAGAGAAAAGAACAGGTGGTAGAACAGCTTGTTAGAGGAGTAGAGTATCTCCTATCCACAAGAAAGGTAAGGCTTATAAAGGATAAGGCTAAGATGATCAGTGATACAGAGGTAAGCCTATCTAATGGAGAAATAGTGAAGGGGGATGTAATAATCATAGCTACAGGTTCTCTTCCAGTTACAAGCATAGGAAACATAAAGATAGACGGGGAAAGAGTCGTTTCCAGTGATTATGCGCTATCTACCCCATATATACCAAAAGACATAGTAATAGTTGGCGCAGGAGCAATTGGAGTGGAATTTGCCACATTCTATAGAGATATGGGAGCTGAGGTAAGTATAGTTGAGATGATGCCCAGGGTTGTCCCTAATGAAGATGAAGAGATCTCTAAGATACTTGAAAGAGCTCTCAGAAAAAAGGGTATAAAACTCTATCTAAATAATACGGTTAGAGAAATAACTGACGATGGAGTAATTTTAGAAAATGGAGAGTTTGTAAAAGGGGAAAAGATTCTGATAGCGGTGGGAAGGAAGCCTAATACGGAAGGGTTAGGGATAGAGACACTCGGGATTAAGACAAACAGTAAGGGATACATTGAGGTGAATGAATATCTACAGACAAACATACCCAACATCTATGCTATAGGGGATGTAACAGGTATATCTCTCTATGCTCATGTGGCCTCACATCAGGGACTGATAGCTATAGATAACATCTTAGGGAAAAAGGAAAAATTAGACTATAACGCGGTTCCCAGGGCAACCTTCTGTGAACCACAGATTGGAAGTGTAGGATTGACCGAGGAGCAGGCTAAGGCTCTTGGTATAAATCCGATTATCGGAAGATTCCCATTCAGGGCATTGGGATATGCCATCTCTATAGGTAAATGGGAGGGTATGGTAAAACTGGTAGCAAATGAGCCCAGAGAACTTATAGGGGCTCATATTATAGGTCCCTATGCTTCTTCCATATTAGGAGAGGTAACTCTTGCAGTAAAAGAAAAGATAAAGTTAGAAGAATTAGCAGATACTATTCATGCTCATCCAACACTTCCTGAGGCAATTATGGAGGCAAGTTTTGCAGGTTTAAATTTGCCCCTACATATAGTATAATAATATAACTATGAGAAGAAGAGAGAATATGATACTAAAAACTATAAAGGATAAAGGTCTCAAGATTACTCCACAGAGACAGCTTATAGGTGAGGTATTAGATAGAAATAAGACACACCCAAGTGCAGAGGATGTCTACAATAAAGTAGTAAAAGTAGCTCCTACTGTATCCATAGCTACCGTCTACAAGACACTAAACAGCCTGGCAGACTTAGGTGTTATACAGAAGTTAGATGTTGGGGATGGAAAGGCTCACTTTGACCCTGATGTAACACCTCACAGTCACTTTGTCTGTCTGAGATGTAAGAAAATTTTTGACATTTCTACTACAATACCTCTCCCTGATCTAGGGGAGGATTTTAAAGTGGTAAGGGCACAGGCGGTATACTACGGCTATTGTAGGAAGTGTCAGGAATTGAATAAGGGTGAAGAGTAGACCAATCTGCCATCTATATAGGTCCTTACCACTTTAAAGTCTCTATCTAAGACTACTATGTCTGCCTTATTCCCATAGGAGAAGCTGCCCAGCGTAGCTTCTCCTATACTCTCAGCAGGAACCCTTGATGCCATTTCTATTGCAAATGGTAACGGTATTAATGCCTTATTCACTACATTCTTTATCGCAACATCCAATGTCAGAGTGCTTCCAGCAAGTCTCCCATCCGGAAGTCTTGGAGCTCCACTTCTGACAGTAACATTAAGTCCTCCAAGCTCATACTTTCCATCTGAAAGACCAGTGGCGCTCATACTGTCACTTATAAGGATGATGTTTTTATAACCCTTTGTCCTGTAGACTAGCCTTATAGCAGAAAAGTGAGAATGTATTCCATCAGCGATGATCTGACACTTGAGCGAATCTTCTATAAGTCCAGCACCCATTATCCCTGGTTCCCTGTGATGGAAGGCTCTCATTCCATTAAACATATGAGTAATCTGATTTGCCCCAGCCATTATAGCCTTGAGAGTATCTTCGTAAGTAGCATCGGAGTGTCCTAGAGATACGTATATACCTCTATCTTTAAAAAACTTTATGGCAGGGATAGCCCCTGAGACTTCAGGGGCTATGGTCACAAGTCTTATCAGGCTAGAGGATGTAAGTTTCTCCAGAATCTCTCTGGTTGGCTCTATTATATACTTCTCATTCTGAGCCCCTTTATGTTTCGGGTTTATAAATGGGCCCTCCAGATGTATACCGATTATCTTTGCTCCATTCTTATTCAGACTTTTGGCTATTTCCACTGCAGAAATAGCCTTCAAGGTTGTCTCTATATCCAGAGTGGTGGTCGTTGGTAAGAACGATGTAACCCCATGAGAAGCCAGAAACTCTGCCATCTTTACTATCCCCTCCGGATTACAGTCCATAACATCGTGTCCTACCGCTCCATGGGTATGAACATCCACAAATCCCGGCACAATAAAACAGTCATCAAGATTTTCTACCTGGATACCTTCTGCCTCACGGGTAAGGCTAAATATATGATCATCCTCTACAACCAAGACCCAGTTACTAAATACTTCACCATCAGTTACTATATTTCCTCTCAACCCAAACATCTATTCCTCCAGGGGAAGCTCTACAGGTTCTTTCAACTCTATAGACCTGTAAGCAGCTAAGGCAACCTCCATCGCCTTAAGTCCATCATAACCCGTAACCTCTACTGGTTTATTCTCCTTTATCGAATGGACAAAACTCTTTATCATAAGAAGGTCCATATTTGAGCCCCAGTCGACCCAGGATACGGACATAGTCCTATCATTATACAGGCTTAAGTTCTGGTTAAATACCTCTATTTCAACCGTGCCTCTTTCGGCAACCATATAGATATTAACGTCTCCCCATATGGGGAAAGACTTTGGCCTGGACCAGCTTGTATCTATAGTGGCAAAGATACCATTTTCAAATAAGATACTGACTAACCCTACATCATCTGAAGGTATATCGTGTAATAGAGTATCTCCCTCTGCATAGACATATCTGGCTTCGCATCCCAGATACCATCTCAGTATATCCATAACATGTACCGTATGGTCCATTATTGCTCCACCACCGGCAAGAGACTTATCTACGAACCAACCACCAGGCATCTTACCGTGATTAGTACAGTTAAAACCAAAGATCTTTCCAAACTCCCCTCTATCTATCATCCCTTTAACTCTCCTTATAGTGGGGGAAAATCTTACCGGAAAGGCGGTCTGGAGCTGAACTTTATATTTATTTGCAGTCTCTATCATCTCTTTGGCAGACTTTATGTCAACGGAGATGGGCTTTTCGCACAGTATATGTTTACCTGCCTGAGCACTGGCTATAACCATATCTCTATGTCTTATATTTTCTGAGCATACAACAACAAAATCTATATCTTCTTTCCTTAGAAGCTCCTGGTAATCTCTATAAAATCTGGTATTATATCTATTTGCTATCTCTTTTCCTCTCTCCTCAACCTCATCCGCAATAGCAACCAGTTCTACCTCCGGAATCTTCTTTAAACATTCTATATAGCTGTAGGCATGCATATGTGCAAAACTCAGGATAGCTCCCTTCATTATATCTCACCTCCAACACTTACAGGTCTATTGGTTCTGGCTGATTCGATACAGGCTAAGGCAATCTCCAACGCTCTGTATGCATCTTCAGGTGTTATCAATGGTTCCCTGTTTTCCTTTATACAGGAGACGAAATGTCTTATCTCTGTGAGATAAGGACTCTCTGCTACAGGACTTTCCATAGAAAAACTATTCACCTCTCCCTCTCTCATCACCCTTAACGATGTAGAGGAATAATTGTCGTAGGTCAACATCCCTTCAGTACCTATGAGTTCGAAACCTGCCTTTAAAGGGGTTCCTGATGGATGAGCCCAGGTAATCTCCACCTGAGCCATTGCTCTGGATTTAAATCTTATAGTTGCAAGTCCATAGTCCTTATAAAGTATATTCTTCCAGGTCAGGGCATTTGCATATACCCTCTCCGCATCACCAAATATCCACCTAAGAAAATCAAAATCGTGTATCCCGGTATCTACTAAACATCCTCCACTCATCTCCACTTTGGCATACCAGTCATTCCACTTTCCAGCAGGATAAGGTCCTCCTCTCCTCATCCTTGCCATTCTGGGGATACCTATGGTTCCACTTTCTATCAGATTCTTGGCAGTGGCGAATTCTGGGAAGAACCTAAGCACATGGGCAACCATAAACTTTACATCCACTTCTCTTGCAGTCTTAACAACCTCTCTAGCAGATTCCAGCGTTCTGGTTATAGGTTTCTCACATATGGTATGTTTACCTGACTTTAGCGAAGAGATAATATCATCAGCATGGAAAGGTGTTGGAGTACATATATCTACAATATCAACATCTGTCCTCTTTATCACCTCACCACTGGAGGTAGCTACATCAGCATTGTATACTTTTGCAAGTGATTCCGCCTTATCAACCTCTATATCACATATAACCTGAATCTTTACATCATCTATCTTCGACCAGCAATCTGCATGTACTCTGCCCATACCACCAGCACCAATAATTCCTACTCTTAACATAATCTTCCCTTCCTTTCATTATGATTAAGAATTTTCAAGTTCTTTAGCCCTCTCACTGCTAAGTCTAATCATATCATATATTGCCCCTCTAATTCCTGCCTTCTCAAGAGCCCAGATCCCTCTAGAGGTGGTTCCTCCAGGGGATGTTACACTGAGCCTGAAGGAGTTTGGAGAGATACCCTTCTCTTTCAGATATCTGGATGTCCCTTCAAATATACTCAATGTAAGTTTTAAAGCTACATCGTACGGTAGCCCTCCATATACACCAGCCTCTGAAAATGCCTCTATGAGATAGGATACAAAACCAGGTCCACTTCCATTTAATGCGGTCATAACATTCATAAGAGATTCTTTGACCTCTACGACCTCTCCAAAATCAGCAAACCAGGAGATAAACTTATCCTTCTTTATATCATCTACCCTTTCATTACAGACAAAGGGGATAAAGCTATTATTTATACTGCAAAGAAGATTAGGCATTATCCTTATTATAGGACTATCAGGGAATGACTCTTCTATCTTCTTCAAGGATATACCTGCCATAATAGAAACAATAACTGTATCAGAAGATGGCTTCATACTCAGACAAGAAAAATCCTGTGGTTTTACTGCTAGAACAATAATTTCAGCATCGGTAACCTCATTGATATCTCTGGCTATGTCTATACCGAATCTCTCTCTGGCAAAGTTACGTCTATCTTCCTTTATATCGAACCCTAAAATTTCTCTGGTATCTCTCCCCCTATTCTTCCAACCCTCAATCATTGCAGAAGCCATATTACCAAGCCCAACGAGACCTAACTTATACTTCATCCTCTTATCTGTCCTTCCCCATAGATGATGTACTTGGTGGTGGTAATCTCTTCTAAGCCCATAGGACCTCTTGCATGAAGCTTCTGAGTACTTATACCTATCTCTGCACCAAGTCCAAATTCAAAACCGTCAGTAAATCTTGTAGAGGCATTAACATATACACAGGCGGAATCGACCTCGTTCAAGAACTTTCTTGCATTAAAATAATCCCTAGTAACAATACTGTCAGAATGTTTGCTACCATACTTGTTTATATGTGCTATAGCAGAATCTACACCATCTACAACCTTTACTGCTATGATAAGGTCGAGATATTCTGTATACCAATCCTCCTCTGTTGCCGGGATAACCCATGGAACTATCTCTCTGGTCTTTTCACAACCCCTAACCTCTACTCCTGCAGATCTAAGCCTTTCTAACATCCTGGGGAGAAACTCTCTGCTTATCTTCTCATGAACCAAAAGGGTCTCTATTGCATTACATACACCTGGTCTCTGGACCTTTGCATTGAATGTAATCTCTTCAGCCATATTGAGGTCTGCACTCTCATCCACATACACATGGCAATTTCCAACACCGGTCTCAATAACAGGTACGGTGGATTCTCTCCTCACTGTCTGTATGAGATTGGCACCTCCCCTGGGAATAAGAAGGTCAACATACTCATCACAGTGCATAAGCTCTAGTGTTGCTTCTCTCCTTGTGTCATCTATAAATGATATCACCTCCGGGGGTAATCCTACATCCTTCACCGCAGATTGAAGTATCTCAACTATCTTTCTATTAGAGTTTATAGCCTCAGAGCCACCTTTAAGTATCACTGCATTACCTGCCTTGAGGCACAAACCGGCAGCATCTGCAGTAACATTGGGCCTAGCCTCATAGATGATACCTATAAGCCCTATTGGTACCCTTATCTTCTGTATCTCCAATCCATTTGGTCTTCTCCATGCGGATACCGTTTTCCCAACAGGGTCCTCCAGTCTGGCAACCTCCCTCAGGGATATTGCCATAGCAGAGATCCTCTTCTCATTTAGGGTAAGTCTATCTATAAGGGCAGAAGAGAGATTCCTGGCATTCTCCAGGTCTATTTTATTTGCATCTAAAATCTCTTTGCTCTTTTCTTCCAGTCTGTCAGCCATAAGTAGGAGGGCAGAATTCTTTACAGATGTCTTTGCCCTAGCCAGTATGTAAGAGGCAGATTTAGCCTTCTGGGCAAGTTCCTTAACTCCCATTAATATCTCCCCTTTCATCCAAGAGTTACAAGAAGTATTATACACTAAAATGGCAATAAAAGAGCAGAATCTTAAAATAGGAAAGAATCACCAAAAAGAGAAAAAAATCATAAATTATTATTCAAAAATATAGGGGGATGGGCCTCCCAACCCCCTAATTATAGAATATAGATTTATCTTAGGGATACTTCGGCAGAGAATGTAACAAAGCCCTGATCGATGTCATATTGATCTCCTCCGATAAATTTTCCGTGAAGTGTCCCATCGGTCATAATCTCTGCAATAGCAGCATGTACACCTTCAGTATCTTCTTCCGTCTTTGTCCATCCTGTAACCTGGTTAAGTCCCAGGAAGAAATTCTTTGCATACGCCTCTATACCATCGTCATCATCCCAATGATCAGTGGTAAGGTCATTCAATAAGTAGTGTGCACCTACGTGAAATTTTACTTTAGCCTTTACCGCATTACTAGGAATATTAAGACTCATAGCATCTTTCTTATAGTTATTAATTGCATCTGGAGAAGGAGGGATATTAGCTTCTTCGCCAAATCCTCTAATAATCTTTACCAGATCCTTCCTTTGAGTACTATTTTCTATAAGATTATTCTGAGCATCGTAGTATTCCACCTCTACGTAGCAGAAAAGAGCAATCCTATCAACTTCCAACGGATTCGTTATAACAATATTGTTAGCAGTACAGTAGGGAACTTTATACTCATATGTAAGTACCGGGATAAGAGGGCACTGACATCCACCAAGACCAAACTGTCCAGTACCAATAAAGGCTAGAAGTACAAATAACAACATAACTGATAACTTTTTCCTAATCACCTCTCTCACCTCCTTTCCATAGTTTTAGATGTATTCAATTTTATTTTATTCTAAAAGAGAAACTTGTCAATATAAGATGTCTTATTTAATAAAATCTGGAGGAAGGCTTTCAATTTTGGTTCCTAACTCTTTATTTGGCTTATTACCCATTTTGAAAGAAAGAGTTCCGCCTCTTATAATCTCCTCGTGCGATAACCATAATCTATCCAGAGGTTTTCCATTCAGATAAAGCTCCTGAATATATATGTTTTCTT
>CAZZLK010000011.1:0-6958 GCA_964655195.1 uncultured bacterium | reverse complement strand
AAGCTCTCCTTAGGATTGCAACAGTCTGGAATATTCCGATAGCAACCAATCTTGCATCTGCAGACTTTATCATCTCCTCCCCATTTATGCAGGACGAGTATAAGAGGATGATTCCAAAGGTATGAAAAAGCCAGTATCTCTCATCAGGCTTACCATTATTATCACCATAACTGGGATAATTGTTATCGGCTCTTTAATAACTTATATCACATTTAATAGAAGTAGGGAATTTACACTTCTGCAGTCATTCGACCATATGAGTACCATAATGGATCTAGTATCTCAAAGTGTAAGGAGTATGATTGATGAAAGGATAAAACTACTCTCTTTACTAGGGGACGAATTAGTACAAAACGAGGTTCATCCTTCAACCATTGATACCTTACTTGGCGAATTTGACACCGTTCTTTATATAGATAGAAACGGTGATATAGTAAGATACTGGTCTAGGGTAGAAAAGATAGAGAGAATAAACGTAAGTCACAGAGAGTATTTTATAAAGACGAAAGAGACCCTGAGACCTTATTTAGGTAACAGTTTTAGAAATATAGCAGGCAACTACGGTGTTCCTCTTACTGTCCCAATAATAAAGGATGATTCATTCGATGGGCTACTGGTAGGTGGAATACTACTGGGTACCCAAAAGATCAATTATTTTGTCTCTTCTGCCAGCTTCCATCGAACAGGAACTGTAAAAATACTTGATGGGAAAGGGACGGTATTATTCAGTCCTGATCCAACTGAGATAGGAAAGATATTCGACAAATTCTCCCTAGATGGCGGATATAAGAGCATAAGTATAGAAAGAGTAGAAGGGAAGGATTATATAGTAGGAATAAGTACAATACCAGATACAAACTGGAAGCTCTTAGCAACAGTAGAGAAGGAGGATATACTTGCATATTCTTACAGGAATTTAAGATATGTGACTGTGCTTTCAATATTTCTTATACTGATCTTAATTCTTGTAATAGCACTCCCTCTGAGGAAATTACTGTCCTCTCTAGATTTTCTCTCCAAAATAGCCTCAGAATACGTTCTCGGAGACCCATCTCAATCTACTACTATCTCCAATTTTAGAGAGATAAACAATATACTCAGAGCTCTACAGGAGATGCGTAATATCATAAGAGAAAGAGAGGAAAGGTTAAAAGAGGAACAGACCTATCTGGAAAATCTTCTACTGGAGATGGGTGAAGGTGTCCTTGTTTTGGATAACAATAAAAAGATAAGGTTTGTAAATAGGAGCCTCTTAGAAATGTTAGGCTATTCGGAAAGAGAAATTAACAATATAGATTTATTAAAACTCTTTACCCCATCAGATAGAGAAAAGGTCTTAAAAATCCTGGAGGAATGTCTAAAAGGAAAGAATGAGTGCAAAGGAAGAACAAGTATAGTCTCTAAAGATGGTAGAGAGATACCTGTACTCTGCTCAATAAGGTTACTGAAGATAGATGAAAAAGAAACAAACTATTTACTGGTATTTACCGATCTTACAGAGATAGCAAAAAGGGAGAAGGAACTAGAGGATGCACTGGAGGAGATAAAGACCCTCAACGAAGAACTCAATAAGAGGAGTCAACAGCTGGAGATTGCTCTGGCGAGTCTCGATATGAAACTCTTTGAGACAGAGAGAGCTAAAGAAGAGGCTGAAAGGTTAGCAATAACCGATCCTTTGACAAGTCTATTAAACAGAAGATTCTTAGAAGAAAAACTCTCCAATGAACTGATCAGGGCAAAGGCTTATAACAATTATTTATCCATAGTTATGGCTGATATAGACCACTTTAAGAGGATCAATGATACCTATGGGCATAAGGTAGGAGATGAAGTCTTAAAGGCATTAGCCCTGATACTTAAAGCAAATACAAGGGGGAATGATACTGTTGCCAGATATGGTGGCGAAGAGTTTGTAATAATATTATCCAATGTCAGTAAGTACGATGCATACAGGATTGCCGAGAGGATAAGGCTTGAGGTAGAAGACACCTCATTTGAAGAGATAGGGGTTCCTGAAAAAATAACGGTAAGCTTTGGAATCTCCTGTTTTCCAGAGGATGGTGAGGATGCAATTGACCTATTAAAGAAGGCAGATCAGGCATTATACCAGGCAAAATCACAGGGAAGAAACAGAGTAGTTGTATTTACAGGACCATCTGAGTCCATACATTTCTAAGCCCAAGAGATCTAGCTATCTCAATTGCCTTTTTATACTCTTCTCTGGTTATTCTCCTGTTTATAGGAGGGATATCAATAGCCTTATATACAGGTCTGTACTGAGCCATAAGGCTTATATATGTATCCTTTGATATCTCTTCCGCTATAAACTTTAATACCTCTTCTGTTCCACTTATATCTTCTGGCATCACCAGATGTCTTATAATAAGTCCTCTCTTCGCTATCCCATCTCTATCCAAGAGAAGATTTCCCACCTGTCTGAACATCTCCTTTACCGCTAATCTATTGACTTCTGGATATCGGGGGGCACTAGAGTATTTCACTGCATATACCTCGGAGCTATACCTCATATCTGGAAGGTATATATCTACGATGCCATCTAAGAGATTCAGGACCTCAAGTCTCTCATATCCACTGGTATTGTAAACTATAGGAATATTGAACCCCTTTTTTACCGCCATAACGAGTGCAGATAATATCTGTGGTACAAAATGGGTGGGGGTAACCAGATTTATGTTGTGACAACCAAGATTCTGCAGGTAGAGCATCATACCAGCAAGGTCTTCCTCGGTGATGATATCTCCATCCCCTAACTGGCTTATGGTATAATTCTGGCAATATACACACTTTAGGTTACAGTAGGTGAAAAAGATTGTACCAGAACCATTGGTACCACTTAACGGTGGTTCTTCCCCATAATGGGGACCATAGCTGGAGACCCAGAGTCTCGCATCAACTCCACACACACCCTTCTCGCCCCTTAATCTATTAACCCCACACTCTCTGGGACAGAGTCTGCAGGATTCAAGATAAGAATAGGCTATATCTCTTCTCTCTTTTAAGATTTCTAACTCCACCATCAATTTATAATTATACAATTAAAGTTTCTGTCCATTCTACCGATATAAAGATATTAGAAGCACAAAAACGGTAGGGGGTTATTATGGATAGTAAGCCTGTTGATAGTATAAGAGAGAACATAAAGGCTCTGGTTATAAATCCAAAGCCAAAACCTAAGCCATTAGAGGTAAATATTGAAAAGAAAGAAGAGACGCAGAACTTTGAGCTTATAGATATGCACTTCAGATTTAAAGTCCATAAACCTACCAATGATATAGTCGTCCAGATAATAGATTCACAGACAGGGGAAGTGATAAGGGAGTTTCCTCCCGAGAAGATTTTGAATATGATCTCAGAGTTTCTTAAGATGTCAGGGCTTATTATAGACGAAAGGGTATAGGTGATAACTATGGCTAGCTCATTCAATGTCTGGGGTTTAGCCTCAGGGATAGATACCGAGAGCATTATAAAGGCATTGATGCTAACAGCAAAGGCTCCTGTTACTAGGTATCAGAATCAACAGTTAGAGATAAAGTGGAAACAGGAGATATGGACCAGTATAAAGGAGAAACTTAAAACTCTTCAGGATACTGTCTCGATACTTTCTGACAGGAATAGTATTGTTACAAAGAAAGGAATATCCTCAAATGAGTCTGTCCTGACCGTATCTACGACTGGATCTGCCCTTCTGGGAACATATACCTTTGATGTGATTGATATAGCAAGAGCCCATACTATAACTGGTAACAGTTACGGTACAAAGTCAGAAAAGATCCCATTCCCTCAGGGTTATATTACAATAAACGGAAAGACTGTCTCGGTGGGAACTCAAGCATCTCTACTGGATATAGCTCAAGCTATAAATCAGGACGAAGACATAGGAAAGTATGTCTCTGCAAGTGTTATAAGTGTATCTTCAACGGACTATAGGCTGGTAATAATGTCCAAGCAGACAGGGACATCTAACCCTATAAAATTCAGTGCTGAAAATAATGATATTCTGATCACCCTTGGTATTGTTGGACAAGCGCAAGGTGATACATTTAGCTCAACCACAGAACCCATAGTATTTTCTGAGGGAAATATAACAATAAATGGAAAGACGATAAATGTAGGGACCTCTGCATCGCTGGAGGATATTGTAAACGCAATAAATGGTGACCCTGACATAAGCTCCAATGTAAAGGCAAGTATTATAGACACTGGTTCTGGTTATAGACTTGCTATTACATCTCTAGTAGGTGCTATAGATACCATAGACTTTTATGGAGATAATGATGCATTGATTACCCTGGGGATCTTGAATACGGATGGCACGGTAAAAAATCCAAACAATAGTGGTGGAGCAAAGACTCAGCTTGCTACAGATCTCCAATTCAACGTATCTGGAGTATCTGGAACTATTGTAAGACAGTCGAATAATGTTACAGACCTATTCGAAGGTGTAACCATTAACATCAACTCTATAGGCGTATCCACAGTCAGAATAGATTACGATACTTCCCAGGCTATATCAAACATAGAAAGGTTTGTAAATGTTTATAACGAGACCATATCCTACATAAGGACAAAGCTTACAGAAGAAAGAGAAGAGGGGATAGACTTTCTAAGTGAAGCAGAAAAAGCAAAGATGACCTATTTTGAGATCCAACAGCATAACGAAAAACTTAAGGTAGGGCTATTGAGAAATGACTCTACACTGAGGGAGATAGAAGAACAGCTCAGGAGTATTGTCTCTGGAGTCGTATACAAAGATCAGGGAATACCTTTATCCTCAAATATAAGGTCCTTGGCAGATATAGGTATATCAACAGGTAAAGTGGGTTATGTCTCTATCGAAGAGATCCTGTCCGGTAAACTTACCATAGACTACGAAGTCTTAAATGAAGCATTAAGTAAATCCCCAGAGATAGTTGCAGACCTCTTCTCCAAGTCTTACGCATTTATTCAGGATGAAACCCCTGAGGGAAATATAGATGGGACAAATACCACATTCAAATTAAAATATGCTCCAGTTTCCTATGATGTTAGACCTATGGTCTATGCTGATGGGGTTCTTCTCTCCCAAGTATTTGGAAGTACAAATCCTGAACCTGGACAGTTCAAGATCGACTATAGTACAGGTACACTGATACTGGGTCAGGCACCTACTACCAGTCTTAAGGTATCTTATGGATACAGGGTAACGACAGAGAGTACAGCAGGTATAGCGGTAAGATTGAACAGTATAATAAAAGAATATACTGAAGAGGTTACCGGAGTCATACCCTATACGATAAATACCCTTACCAGTGAGTACAAAGAACTTAATGAACTTATAAATGATACAAACCTGAGACTCTCCCTATATGAAGAGAGCCTTATTAGAAAGTTTATGGCACTTGAAAGTGCTATTGCAAGTATGCAATCTCAGAGTAATTTTTTATCTAGTTATATAATAGGTCTACAGAAGCAAGGAGGGAAATAATGGCTATAGTAAGTCCTTATGAACAGTATGAAATGACAAAAGTTCTGAGTAGTAGTCCTCTAGAAAGAGTGATCCTCCTGTATAGAAGGAGTATAGCACTGCTCGATAGATCGATAGACGCTCTAGACTCTGATGACCTTATAGCATTCAGCGAAAATATAAGTAAGACTTGTAAGATAATAGAGTATCTGCTCAGCGTACTGGATACAGAAAGAGGGGGCATAGTAGCAGAAAATCTGGCAAAACTTTATGACTACTCCCTATTTACCCTTACAACAAGTAATATAAACAGGGATAGGGAGGGAATACTTGCAGTAAAAAACATACTCACAGGGTTACTGGAAGCCTGGGAGGAGATAAAAAAAGATGAGTAGAGATGAACTGATGAACAAAATAGTCGAACTTGATAATAGGATCCTTTCCCTCCTTGATCCATTGGAGATATCGAGATTGATCATGGAGAGAGAAGAATTACTGGCATCGATCCCCGAAATAAAACTTGGGCTTGAAGATGCCTATAGTATAGCAGAGAATAACAACAAGATTATGAATCATCTTAAGAATATAGAGGCAGACCTTAAGAGGAGACTGAGAGATGTAAAGTACTATTCAGATATATACGGTAACTATTATCTATCCTCTTATAAATTGAGGGATAATCTATTAAGTAAGAAGGTATAATTTCTTCTTTCTTGGGTCTGTTACTCCAAAGTAGAGAACAGACAGACCTATGATATTTGCTATAAGAGAGACCAGAAATACTGTTGGATAGCCAAAATTCTTTGCTATAAATCCACCAATCAGTGGACTGAGAGCCAACGCGGGAGATATAAGTATGTTATTTATCCCTATGTATGTTGGCCTCCTATCTGGAGGGGCAAATTCAAGTATTATAGGGAGGCCAGAGATCATAAAGGCACTGTACATAGCTCCAGAGAGTGCAAAGACCAGGTAGAAAGGAGAAGCTATGGGACTGACTAGAGCTATAAGGTTCCCTAGGAGATTGCAGGTAACACCACCAAGTAGCACATTCTTGTGGCCCGTCCTGTCCGCCAGAGGTCCCCAGAGGATATTGGCTAAAGGCTGAGCACCGACAAAAAACATAGTAAAGGTACCTATAAATCTATCAGATAGAGAGAATTTTCCAACTGCATGGACCGTGTAGAAAGCAAGACCCATCACCCCAAAGCTGACGAAAAATCTTGCCAGTATATAATTTCTAAAGTATGTATTATCCCTTAAAATTCTGGGAATTTCTGTAATATAACTTACCTTTTTATCCTCTCTTTTCTCTTCTACGTGTGGCTCTTTTATGAAAAGAAGAATGACATATGCTACAAGAAGTATAAACATCGTGATCAAAAAGCAGATCCCGAAATTTTGGGGAAAAGGATAGACACTAAGGATTCTACCAACCAGTATAGAGCCACCTATTCCCAAAATACCGCCAAGACCATTTCCAAGAGCAATAAA
>CAZZLK010000010.1:0-6135 GCA_964655195.1 uncultured bacterium | reverse complement strand
TTCTGTAGACTCTCTCTATATTAAAATGTTATAATATACAAACAAAATTAAGAGGAGCTAAACTCCATCTAGTAAGGAGGGTGCAATGGAGGAGTTGATTAAGGTGATAGATGAATTCGGTAACTATAATAATTTCCAGGTAATAGACATCTTCAGTATAAAGGACAAAGAGTATATAATACTGGCTCCACAAGGGGAAACAGTAAATGCCTTCATTATGAGGATAGATGGAGGAATGCTTAGAGAATTAACTGACGAGGAATTTATGGAGGTAGAGTTGTATCTCACCTCTGAACTTGAAGATAGAGAGGTAAATTAGTCTATGAAAGAGGGAACTTTTTATGTAACTACACCTATTTATTATGTAAATGCATCTCCACATATAGGACATGCTTATACGACTATCACTGCAGATGTCATATCAAGATTTAAAAGGATGTGGGGATACAGGGTCCTATTTTCTACAGGTACAGACGAGCATGGACAGAAGATATTAGAGTCTGCCAGGGCTCAGAATAGAGACCCAAAGGAACATGTAGATCTTTATTCACAGGTATTTAAAGATACCTGGAAAAAGCTTCACATATCATATGATGAGTTCATAAGGACTACAGAACCAAGACATGAGAGAGTAGTCCAGTATATTATAAATAAACTGTACGAACAGGGAGACATCTATAAAGGGGTATACGAAGGGTGGTACTGCGTCCCCTGTGAGACGTTCTATCAGGCAGATGAGCTTGTAGGGGGAAACTGTCCTAACTGTGGTAGGCCTGTTGTATGGAATAAGGAAGAGGACTATTTCTTCAGGATGTCAAAATACGGAGATAAGCTTCTACAGCATATAGAGAACAATCCTGACTTTGTTCAACCACCCACTAGAAGGCAGGAATTACTCAACAGGGTAAAAGAAGGGATGAGGGACCTCTGCATATCCAGAAAGGGACTTACCTGGGGTATTCCAATCCCTTTTGATGAAGATTATTCTATATATGTATGGGTAGATGCACTGATAAACTATCTGACTGTTGCCGGTTACCCAGAAGATAGGGAAAGGTTTGAGACATTCTGGCCTGCAGTACATCTGGTGGGGAAGGATATCCTCTGGTTCCATGCAGGAATATGGCCATGCATACTTTTGGCTTTAGGGGTGGATGTCCCGAAAAAGGTATTTGCCCATGGATTCTGGACTGTAAAGAAAGAAAAGATGTCCAAGAGTAAAGGGAATATCATAGACCCCATTCAAATGGCAGAAAGCCTGGTGGATAAAGGTTTTGAATGGGATATAGCAGTAGATGCAGTTAGATACTTCTTGATGAGAGAGGTTCCTCTGGGATTAGACGGAGAATATTCTGATGAAAGTTTCATACACAGGGTAAATTCTGATCTGGCTAATGACCTGGGTAATCTATTTTTCAGAAGTGTAGGGATCATAAATAGATATGGAGATGGTATTGTCCCCGAAAAGGGAGAACCAGAAAACGAACTAGCTTCTATAAAGGATTCGATAGTAAAAAATCTGGATGAAGCAATGACCAACTTCGAATATGTAAAGGTCCTATCTGATATCTGGGAATTTATCGGAGCGGTAAATAAATATCTAGACCAGAAAGCGCCCTGGAGCTTAGCAAGAGATGGGAAAAAGGAAGAGTTCAGTAGTATTATGTTTAATGTCTTTGAGGCAATAAGAAATATTGCCATACTGATTTCTCCGTTTATGCCCAAGGTATCGGAGTATCTACTTAACTCTCTTGGGCTAGATTTAGCCTCTTCACTCAAGAAAGAAGCTCTAGATGGTTGGGGAAAATTAAAGACAGACTGGAAGATACCAGAAGTAAAACCACTATTTCCTAGAATCGAGGTGTAATTATGGAAGAGATAACTATAGAGGAATTTCAAAGGATAGACCTGAGGATAGGTAAAGTTATAGATGCCAGAAATGTTGAGGGGGCAAAGAAGCTCTTACAGCTTACTGTGGACATAGGGAGTGAATACAGACAGCTAGTAGCAGGTATAGCAGAGGTCTATAAGCCAGAAGACCTTATAGGGAAAGAGGTAGTGATTGTTGCCAATCTAAAGCCTGCAGTTATAAGAGGCATCACATCTAATGGGATGATCCTTGCTGCCTCTAGCGACGGAGTTATATCAATACTGTCTCCAGACAAAGAGATGCCTCCGGGGGCTAAAGTAAAGTAGATCATTGTTTATAGACACTCACCTCCATCTGGATGAATTTAGTAATATAGATGAGATACTAGACAGAGCCAGGGGGGTAGGAATTAAAGGTTTTTTCAGCGTAGGTTATGATATCGAATCTAGTAGATCTTCTGTCTTGCTATCTTCCCTGTACAGTGATGTTTATGCAGTTGTTGGAATACATCCCCACTCCGCCGGCGAATGTACAGATGAATTCCTCGACTGGATTCGTAGTATAAAAGATAACAAGAAGGTCCTGGGTATAGGAGAAATAGGACTGGACTACTATAGAAACTTATCCCCAAGAGAAGTTCAGATAGAGGCATTTGAGAGGCAGTTATCATTAGCCCAAGAGTTAGATCTACCTGTAAGTCTCCATATAAGAGATGGGTATCAGGAGGCATTTAAGATATTAAAGGGATACAGAGTAAAGGGAGTTCTACACTGTTATTCAGGAGGGCTTCACTTCTTGGAGACTGCACTCTCCTCCGGATTCTTTATAGGCTTTGACGGACCTGTAACATTTCATAATGCCAGAGAACTTATAAAGGTTGTAGAGAGTTGTCCATTGGATAGAATCCTCTTAGAGACAGATGCTCCTTACCTTGCACCAGAGCCTCACAGAGGAAGAAAGAACGAGCCTGCATACCTGTTATATATAGCGGAGAAGATAGCAGAATTAAAGGGTATAACATTAGAAGAACTGTCCAGGATCACATTAGAAAATACAAAGCTATGTTTTCCAAGATATGCTCCTTAAAGAACTGCTCTTTCCTTCCAGGTGTCTTATATGTAAGAGAATAAGTAGAGAAGTCATATGTAGTGATTGTTTTTCTAAAGTCTCCCTTATTAAAGGACCCATATGTAATATATGTGGAAGCCCTCTAGAAGAGGAAGGATTATGTTATAAGTGCAGAACATCTCTACCCTATTTCTCCAGAGCCAGATCATATGCACTCTATGACGGGGTTATAAGAACAGCAATAATAAGGTTTAAATTTGAAAAGAGAAGGAATCTGGGAATATTTCTGGGTAAAGTACTGGGGGAGTTCATACTAGAATTAAAATGGGACATAGATTTTATCGTCCCGATCCCGCTATCAAAAGAAAGACTCAGGATAAGAGGATTCAATCAGTCTGAGATATTGGCAACTGAAGCTAGTAAAATACTCGGTATCCCGATGTCTCTAGGTCTTATAAGGATAAAAGAGACAAAACCCTCTATCAATCTAAATGTTGAGGAGAGATTAAACAATATTAACAGAGCCTTTCTATTGTCAGATACCAATCTCAAAGGTAAAAAGATTCTACTTATAGATGATGTATATACTACGGGAGCGACAACAAATGAGGCAAGTAAAACCCTTGTAGAAAGGGGAATAAAAGAGGTGAGAGTGGTAACTTTAGCGAGAGAGTTATAGATATTAGGGGTAGACTTCCAGTCTACCCCTTAAATCCTTAGATCTCCTCAAAATCTTCCTTGGGGGCTCCACACTCAGGGCAGACCCAGTCTTCAGGCAACTCTTCGAAGGGGGTACCAGGTGGAATTCCGTTCTCCGGATCCCCTTTTCTTGGGTCATAGATATACCCACAGATTGTACATTGCCACTTTCCCATATCTATTCCTCCTTACCTTTTAACTTAATAAAACTTCTATCTCGGCTTTGCCAATATCTCTTTTATCTCAAAGGAGAGAAAGTCCCTTGCATAAGCTGGCTTTACCACTATGGCAGTATCTGCACCTCTATCGGTACCAGCTATCGCTATGGCTTCCTGATTTACATCTATCAAGCCGGATTCTGCCGCCATAATTGTGATCTCTACCGCAACCTTCATCCCCTGAGAGAATCTCCTTAAGACTTCTGCCACAATCTCATTGGGATTATGTCCTCCAAACTTTCCACTAAAGGCAGAACTTACATCATCCCCCAGGGCATGCATACAGGTAAGAACCTTTGCCCCTTTTGACTCTAGCTCTTTCCTTACATTATCGGGTATAATCCAACCTTCTCTGGTAAAGCCAGAAGAAATGGTAACTATGACAAGATTCACATCCATATCTCTAAAGGCATCTATAGCCTTTCTGCCAGTCTCTCCATATGTTGATGCCACTATAATCTGTTTTATTCCTAAGGTCTTTGCCCTCTCTCTGGCAACTCTCAGGGTTTCATCGGTATTTATCTGACCCTTTGTCTCAAAATATTTTACGTTTACATCCATAAGACAGCCCTCCCTTAATAAACTGTTCAAGTTGCTTAAGATTATATCATATTTATACAAAATTAGGGTATAATTAAACAAAAACTTTGGGAGGTAAAAAGATGAGACTGAAATCTACCCTTACTGATGAGACCTATAAGGCTAGTTACGGTGTAGACGCCTATGGAGAAGATGTAATCTTTGAGAGTCTCTTTAATAAGGTTATAGCCTGTAGGGGTGACTGGGCAGTACTACAGCTCCTTTTAAAATCAGACGAAGATTTCTATCTAAACGTTGGTAAAAGGCCTAACTTTTCTCCAAGAGGTCCTCTGAGGAACATCAGAGTAGAGTGTACTGTGGATGATCTGCCAGTAAAGATCTTTCCTGTAGGTTTTATCGAAGATGACGATCGGGTTTATAAGGCGGACCTCTTACTTTACGATGAGGTGGTCTTCGTGGAAAGGGAGAAGATACAACCTGTATGGATCGAGGTAACAATCCCGAAAGATACCCAAGCTAGAAATTATACTGGCAGGGTAAAGATATACGCCCAGCGTATGTTCGAGGATGAGGAGCTGATAAAGGAACTTGATTTTAATATCCAGGTGAAGGATGTAGAACTCCCTGAACCTAGGAACTTCAGGTTTTATCTTGACCTCTGGCAACATCCGTCGAATATAGCCAGGAAACACGAGGTTCACCTCTGGAGCGATGAACATTTTAGAGTCCTCGAGGGATATGTAAAGTCACTGGCAGATCTGGGACAAAAGGCGATAACAGTTATAGCATCTGAGATTCCTTGGTCAGGACAGAGATGTTATCGGGTAAAGAATTATCCTTCAGACCTCTTTGAATACAGTATGGTCAGGGTTGAAAGAGATGGATCTGGCTATCACTACGACTTTTCCGTAGCTGAAAGATACATAGATCTCTGTATGAAGTATGGGATAGATAAAGAGATAGAGGTATTTGGTCTTATGAATATATGGCTCGATCCTGAGTATGGATATACCGGTATCGCAGAGGACTACCCGGACGGTATAAGGATAAGATACTATGATAGGAACGATGGGGCTTTTAAATATATAAGAAATGGGGAGGAGATTAAGGCATACATAAAGGCGCTGGAGAATTTTTTCATAGAGAAAGATCTTATAGATAGAGTAAGAATAGTGGCAGATGAACCCGGAGATATAGAAAAGTATAAAAGGAGCCTAGAAATCATAAGGGAAGTAGCTCCAGGTTTCAGATTTAAATCCGCGATAAATCACTCTGAGTTCATAGAAGAGTTTAAGGATGTAATCTCCGACTTTGTCCCTGTCTTACCCGGGGTATGCGAGAAGTGGGATATATTAAAGGAATTGAAAAGTAAAGTGGCAGGACGTATATTATGGTATGTCTGTTGCTGGCCTCCATATCCGAATACATTTATAAGTTCACCACTGGTAGAAAGCAGGTTGATAGGTATACTTACAGCTTTTATGGGGCTCGATGGGTTCTTAAGATGGAATTATACAGTATGGCCAGAAGACCCAAGAAGCCGTATATCCTATAGATTTCCCCACTGGAAGGCAGGGGATACTAACTTCGTATATCCATGTAAGGACGGAAGACCGATACTTACACTGAGATATAAGAATCTAAAGAGAGGTATAGAGGATTACGAGCTATTGATGATGTTTAAAGAAGAATACGGAGAAAAAAGATTAGAATCTCTCTGGGACAAGATACTAAAGACTA
>CAZZLK010000009.1:0-9758 GCA_964655195.1 uncultured bacterium | reverse complement strand
AGGTGAATATAGGGGTAATCATAGCAGGAGCTGGTCAGTCAAAGAGATTGGGACATAACAAGGTATTGATGGAACTGGGTGGTAAACCCGTACTTCTTCATTCTTTAGAGAAATTCCTCAGGTTAGATTCATTATCAGAATTGATCATCGTCGTAAGACCTCAGGATGAAGAAGAGATAAAGAATGTACTATCCAGAGCAGGCGTTAACTATCAGATGATAAAGATACTCTATGGGGGGAAGGAGAGGCAGGATTCGGTATATAGGGGACTTAAGGCACTTACATCTTCGGACGTGGTAGTGGTTCACGATGGGGCAAGGCCATTTGTAAGTTACGATTTGATCGTTAAACTCATAAAAGAGATAGAGACAAATCCTGCTGTTATCCCTGCATTACCGGTGAAAGAGACGGTAAAGGTAGTAAAGGATGGTTATGTAGAATCTACGCCGAAGAGAGAATTACTCTGGAGCGTCCAAACACCTCAGGTATTCAGATATAAGATATTACTTGAGGCTTATGAAAAGGCTTATCAGGATAGATTCTATGGTACAGACGATTCTTCTCTTGTCGAGAGACTCGGATACAGAGTTAAGGTAATCGAGGGAGAATATACAAACCTAAAGATAACCACCAGAGAAGACCTCCTTTTAGCACATAGATATCTGGAACTTTTAGGCCTATGAGAATAGGGATAGGTTACGACGTCCATCCAATAGTAAAAGGGAGAAAGCTCTTCCTTGGAGGGATAGAGATACCCTGTGAATTTGGTCTTTACGGACATTCAGACGGGGATGTATTGATCCATGCGATATCTGATGCTATCTTAGGTGCAGCTGGATTACCAGATATAGGCAATTTCTTTCCCAATATCCCTGAGTATAAAGACATATCAAGTTGTGTTATACTAGAAGAGGTAAAGAGGAAAATAGATAAGGAATACGTCATAGTAAACATAGATAGCATCATTGTGGCTGAAAAACCAAGGGTAAATCCCTATGTTGATATGATGAAGGAGAAATTAGCCAGTATTCTGGGAATAAGTATTGGGTCCATAGGAATAAAGGCGACAACCAATGAAAGGCTCGGTTTTATAGGAAGAGAAGAGGGAATGGTGGCTATTGCCGTGGTACTACTAGATGAAAGGAGGACCTGATGAGTGTAAGAGTGAGATTTGCACCCAGCCCCAGCGGAAGCCTACATATAGGTAATGTGAGAACCGCCCTCTTTAACTGGTTATTTGCCAGAAAGAATAAAGGGATATTTATACTGAGGATAGAAGATACAGATGTAGAACGTACCTATCAATCAGCATATCAGGGTATCCTGGAAGATCTCCAGTGGCTTGGTCTAAACTGGGATGAGGGACCTTATAAGCAGAGTGAAAGGCTTGATATATATAAGAGCTATGCCCTCAGATTTTTAGAAGAAGGGTTAGCCTACAAATGTTTCTGCTCTCCAGAAGAGTTGGAGAGAGAAAGGGAAATAGCCATAAAAGAAGGTAGACCTCCACGTTATAGTGGAAGGTGCGGTAGACTTTCACCGGAAGAGGTCTCCAGATTAGAGGCGGAAGGTATCCCATACTCTATAAGATTCAGGATACCAAAAGATGCCTACTTTGTAGTCGATGATATTGTCAGAGGCAGGATAGAGTTCGATGTAAATGCCATAACAGGTGACTTTATTATACTCCGTTCCGATGGGATGCCCACTTATAACTTTGCTGTGGTTATAGACGACTATCTTATGAATATTACTCATGTGATAAGGGGTGAAGACCACCTATCAAATACCCCTAGGCAGTTACTCATCTACAGGGCTCTGGGTGTTAATCCCCCCAGATTTGCACATCTCCCTATGATCGTTGGCAGTGACCGATCCAAGTTATCCAAGAGGGAAGGGGCATTTTCAGTTAGAGAACTCAGAGAGGAAGGGTTTCTACCTGAAGGTGTGGTAAACTACCTGGCATTACTTGGCTGGAGTCCAAGGGGAGATGAGATAAAGACCCTGGATGAATTGATCGAAGAGTTCTCCCTAGAAGATGTCTCCCCAAGTCCATCTGCCTATGACCCTGCAAAGTTAAGATGGATAAATAGACAGCACATCTTGAGACTTGAAGGTGAGAAACTTCTTGAGTATGCACGACCTTTCCTGAACGACATAAAAAACTATCCGAAAGACTGGTTATTGAAGGCGATTATCTCTATTCGGGAGTATGCAGAGACCCTCAGAGATATACCCGAGTATATAAAGAAGTATTATCTGAATGAGGTCTCCTTGGATGAGAGTTATAGAGATGAGCTACTCTTGGGAAAGAGTGCTATAGAGGCATTCCTGAATCTCCTCAAGGATACCGAGGATCTTAATTCTATAGATAACATATTCAAAGAGGCGATCAGGATATCTGGTATTAAGGGAAGAAGGTTCTACCATCCGATAAGGATAGCTCTTACCGGTTATGATTCTGGTCCAGAACTGGTAGAGTTTATTCCTGTACTAGGTAAGGATAAATGTATGGAGAGATTGGAGAAAGCCTTAAAATTTCTGGAGGAGTAGATGAGACTATACAATACGTTGACCAAGAATGAAGATGAATTCTTACCCAAGAAGCGCAGTATGGTGAGGATGTATGTATGCGGAGTGACCCCTTATGATTACTGCCATATAGGTCATGGAAGGTCATACCTAGTATATGATGTACTTTACAGATTCTTAGAATCCGAAGGATTTAAGATACTCTGGGTGCAAAATTTCACCGATATAGATGACAAGATAATAAACAGGGCAAATGAACTGGGCATATCCCCAAAAGAGCTGGCTGATAGATTTATCTCTGAATATTTTGTGGATATGGACAGGTTTGGCATAAGCAGGGCATTTATATATCCAAGAGTTACAGAACACATCGAAGAGATCATCGAGTTTATAGTGAAGATCATAGAGAAGGGATATGCTTATGAATCTGATGGAGATGTCTACTTCTCTGTAAGAAGTTATCCCCACTATGGAAAGTTATCAAAACGGTCACTTGAAGAGATGATGGCTGGGGCAAGAGTGGACCCTAGCGAAAAGAAAAAGGACCCTCTGGACTTTGCCCTCTGGAAGTCTGCAAAACCAGGGGAGCCTTACTGGGAGAGCCCATGGGGTAAGGGAAGACCTGGATGGCATATAGAGTGTTCTGTTATGTCTCTTTTGTACTTAGGGGAGGAGATAGATATACATGGTGGTGGTGCAGATCTTATATTCCCACATCACGAGAATGAGACCGCTCAGGCAGAATCGGTTATAGGTCACGGGAAGTTTGTAAGATTCTGGATCCATAATGGACTGGTTAACCTGAGATCAGAGAAGATGTCCAAATCTACCGGGAACTTCATAGTTTTAAGAGAGACACTAAGTTCTTATAAGCCAGAGGTCCTAAGGTTATATCTTTTGGGGACTCATTATCGGAGCCCACTTGACTTTGACCCGCAGGCTCTTGAGGATACTCAAAGGGCTTACTCGAGGATAGAAGATACGATAAAGTTACTGGCGCATATTCCAGATCCCCCATCATCAGTCTATGACCAGGCATTCTTTGACTTTAGGGAGGCGCTTTCCAATGACCTAAATACCCCTCAGGCGATTGGTGTCCTCTTCTCTTATCTCAGAGAGAATAGACCTATACTCGATAGAGGGACCTGGGACCCAATATTACCGGTATTTAAGTTCAATTTAATTAAGATGTGTGAAGTACTTGGTTTTAAGGTTTTAACATCAACTAATGCTTCTCTGGAGGCAGAGAAACTACGAGATGTTATGGATGTCATAATAAAGGTAAGGAACAGGTTGAGACAGGAAAAAAGGTTCGATCTGAGCGATGAGATCAGAGACAGCCTCAATAATATAGGTATCGTATTGGAAGATACGAAGGAAGGCACTAGATGGAAGATGAGTTAAAGATAGAAGGGAGAAATTCTGTAGTAGAGGCTTTAAAATCTGGGGTCAGTATTCAGAAGATACAGGTAGATAAAAGACTGACTCCAAGATATTCGGATATTATTGCTTATGCCAGACAGATGGGGATACCTGTACAGGAAGTACCCTCTTTAAAAGCCAAACAGGGCATCTTGGCATATACATTTCCCGTAGAACCAAAGGACGTAGAGTATTTCTTCGACAAGAATTTTGTTGTCCTTGCTGATGGGATTGAGGATCCTCATAATCTTGGGGCAATAATGAGAACAGCAGAATGTGCAGGGGTCGATGGGATAGTTATCCCAAAACATCGATCTGCCATCATCTCTGAGGGACTTATAAGTTCTTCTGCAGGGGCTGTATTTCATTTGCCATTTGCGGTTGTTACCAATACTGCACAGACGGTAGATAGATTCCTCGATAGAGGTTTCTTTGTCCTGGGCGCAGACCCAGGTGGAGAGCCATTTTTCAGAGTAGAGTTCCGTTTTCCTCTACTTCTAATAATTGGAGGAGAGGACAAAGGGCTCAGACCAATTATGAAGAGAAGATGTGATAAGCTTATCGGAATTCCTATGGAGGGAAAGATTACCTCACTCAATACCTCGGTATCAGCTGGTATTATTATCTATGAGATAAAAAGCAGGGTTTGGAGGTGATTATATTGAAGAAGGGGATTAATATCTGGTCATTTCCACAGGGTATGAGCATCGAAGAGTGTATGAAAATAGCTAAAGATGCAGGCTTCGATGGGATAGAACTCTCTATTACAGAAAGCGGTGAGCTTGGTTTAGAGAGTAGAGAGAGCGACATCATAAAGTACAAAAAGATCGCGGAAGACATAGGTATAGAGATAAGTGGACTTGCTGCAGGTTTATACTGGAAATATCCATTCACCAGTAACTCTAAAGACACTAGAGAAAAAGCCAAAGATATCTGTAAAAAACAGATAGAATTTGCCAGTATCTTGGGGGTTGATACAATCCTCGTTGTCCCTGGTTATGTAGGGGTAGATTTCATCCCCGGTGCAGAGGTGATAGAGTACGACAGGGCTTATGACTATGCCCTGGAAGCAATAAGTGAACTGTCGAAGTTTGCAGAATCTGCCAAGGTATGCATAGGGGTAGAGAATGTATGGAACAAATTCCTTCTCTCACCTCTAGAGATGAGAGACTTTATAGATAAAGTAAACTCCAGATACGTGGGGGCATATTTAGATGTTGGTAACATCATCTATATAGGATACCCTGAACACTGGGTAAAGATACTTGGAGGCAGGATAAAAAAGGTGCACGTAAAAGATTACAGAAGACAGGGATGCGGTCTAGCTGGCTTTGTAGACCTCCTCGCAGGAGATGTAGATTTTCCCAAGGTGATCTCTGCACTGAAAGAGATAGGATACGATAACTATCTGAATGCAGAGATGTCTGCATACAAACATTATCCTTTGCAGATGATATATAACACATCTAAGTCTATGGATAAGATACTCGGGAGGGGATAGTATGTTAAAGGTAGGACTTATAGGAATTGGCTTTATGGGTAGAGGACATCTCGACAATTATATAAGGCTTGAGTCAGAAGGTTTTCCCATCAAACTTGTAGCTATCTGTGATATAGACCCTGCCAAGTTTGAAAACAGATTCATACCCGGAAATATAGATGTGGGGACAAAGAAGTATGACTTTAGTAAGTATAGACTATACACAGATCTCGATGAGATGCTAAAGAAGGAAGAACTGGACTATGTAGACATATGTCTTCCTACATACCTACATGCAGAAGCTACTATAAAAGCCCTGGATAGGGGTATGCATGTACTATGTGAAAAGCCAATGGCTCTAAATTCTAAGCAGTGCGCAGAGATGATAGAGGCGGCGAAGAGAAATAACAGAAAACTGATGATAGGACACTGCCTCAGATTCTGGCCTGAATACGAGTATCTAAAGGAATGTGTTCAGACAGAGAGATTCGGTAAGTTCCTGGGTGGATATTTCTATAGAGGTGGAGGAACTCCGAAGTGGTCTTATGAAAATTGGCTTCTTACTAAAGAGAAGAGTGGAGGTTGTATCCTAGACCAGCATATACATGATGTAGATACGATAAACTGGCTCTTTGGAAAACCATCTGCAGTTTCTACTATAGCAAGAAATGTTATACCGGGAAGCGGATATGATATTGTCTCTACAAACTACATATACCCAGACGGAAAAGTGATAAATGCACAGGATGACTGGACACTTCAGGGAGAGTACGGATTTGAGATGCTATTCAGGGCAAACTTTGAAAGGGGAAATCTTATATTTCAGCATGGAGTCCTGAAGGTAAACCCGAATGAAGGCAAGAGTTTTACTCCGGAGCTTCCAAAGGAGATGGGATATTACAGAGAGATAAAGTATTTTGCAGAGTGTATCCTGAATGATAAACCCATAACGGTAGCTCCCCCTGAGAGCAGTAAAGAAACTATAGAGATTGTAGAAGCGGAGATAAGGTCTGCTGATAATAGAGGGGAGATAACCCCGGTATTGTAATAGGAAGCCCCGGAGATCCCGGGGTTTCCTATATCCTTTCCAGTATTTCGCTGGCTTCCAGTATAACCGTATCTTCTATATCCTGAGAAAAAGGAAACACGTTAAAGATCTTTGGGGCAATGTATGAGGCATAATCTCTCTTATCTCTATAGGCATCCTTAACTGGAATATAACCTACAAGCCCATTTGTATACCCAAAGGTAAGTAACATTGGATACCTCTCTTTAAGTCTTAGACCATACTCACAGAACACTTCGCCAGGTATCCCTATTATCTTTATAGCCCCTATACCTATCCCCTGTATCGGGATGTCTTCTATATACGGCTTTTCTCTAAGACGCTCGTAAGACGATTCAGCCTCTCTTAGCCATTCTTCTATAAATCTCTGGGCATCTCTATTGCCTTTATAGATATCCATCCAGAACTCCGCATCTCTCTTTATCTCTTCTTTAGATGGCACCTGCAGAGGAAGTCTCACCCTCTTTTCAATAATATCTATCTTGGGGTCCTCAATGACATTTCCATATCTCTTAGCCTTTAATGCCCTGTTCCCCACTATATAACCCAAAAGCTCTATATCCTCCTCTCTTCCCATTCCCCACCTATTCATATTGGTTACAGGGTCTATATCCCCACAGAACCCCTGAAAGAATATACAGTTATCCCCACCCTTCTCTATGTACCGTACAAGTTCTCCTGGCCAGTCAGCCGATATATCCTTGGTCCTTCCAAGTACCACAGGATGGCAGGCATAGTTTGCAAGAAATATGTTCCTGTCCTTCCTTTCAAATAAAAGGACATTAAGACAGGGGTCGATAGGTTCAAATCTCTTCAATCTCCTGTTAAAGCCAATCGGCTCTAAAATCTCCTTATGATATAAAACCCTCGCTTCTCTCAGGTCTCTCCTGGCAAGATCCACAGTAGAGATGATCTTTTCCTTTAACCCGGCTAAATATTCCTCATTAACTGCTCCCAGCCCTCTTAATGGCTGAACAGCGGGACCTGAGTGCGTATGAGTACAGCTAATTATTATATTTTTCATCCCCAGCCCTTCCCTACCCGCTATGGCACTTCTCAAGCCATCGGCAAAATCGATAGAAAATCCTATAAGGTCACAACTTATAAAGACAGCCCTGTCTTCACCACTTTCAAGATATAAGGCTCTTGTCTTCAGATCAGTTAATACATTCTCCCCCTTTCTATCCAGGTAGAACCCATATCCGGTAAGGTCAAGCTTGAGATCAGGAGAAGGTGTGATTATACACTCTCCATAACCAACTAATAATCCCATGGTATTCCTCCTAAAAAAGACTTTTTAACTATTATAACTCGATGGTATAATCTAGTTGATAGAATAATAAAGGGAGGGATTTGATATGTTCTTGAAGGTAATATCAATTATTGTTTTTACAGTGTTCTTTGCTGGGATCTTATATGGAAGCGAAGAGACCATAGAGATCACATACTTTGGTCACTCTATGTTTTTGATAAAATCCAGTACTGTCTCTATAGTTACTGACCCTTTTAACCCGGCTGTTGGCTTTCCTCTGCCCGATGTAAAGGCAGATATCGTAACTGTAAGTCATGAGCACTCCGATCACAACAATGCATCCCTTATAAAGGGGAATCCTGTAATAGTAAGGGGAAGTACAGAGGCAAAAGGAATAAAGTTTACCGGAATTCCTTCATATCACGATAACAAAGGAGGAACACTGAGGGGCAACAATACCATCATAAGGTGGACATTGGGAGGTATCACATTTGCACACTTTGGGGACTACGGAGAAGACGAACTTACAGAGGAACAGTACGAGAAACTCAAAGGTACAGACGTAATATTCATTCCAGTTGGTGGGGTATACACTATTGACGCCAGTAAGGCTCTAAACATTATACAGAAGATAAGTCCGAAGATGGCTATTGTTATGCACTACAGAACAGACTCTTACGGTTTGAAAGTTCTGGCATCTATAGAGGATATAAAAAAGACGATCTCTGGACTGGAGAAGATGCCCTCTAAGATAAAGATCTCAAAGAGTTCTCTACCCACAAAGACCAGGATCATATATATGGAGACATAATAAAACCTTGACAGGTAGGGTTAGATAATATAAACTCATACTCAAAATAGACTATATTAAAACTTGATGGAGGGACAAGACCACAGTATGGACTATAATCCTAAGGTGATAGAGGAAAAATGGCAGAAAAGGTGGGCTATTGAGGGCTTAAACAAAGCCAGAGAGGATGCCTCTTTACCAAAAGCCTACATCCTGGAGATGTTCCCGTATCCATCTGGGGATATACATATGGGGCATGTGAGGAACTATGTCCTTGGTGACGTAATTGCCAGATACTACAGATTTAAAGGCTACAATGTCCTGCATCCTATGGGGTGGGATGCATTTGGCCTTCCTGCTGAAAATGCCGCAATAAAGAGGGGAATACATCCAGCGAGATGGACATGGAGCAATATAGAGAATATGAAGAAACAGCTGAAACGGTTGGGTATATCTTACGACTGGGATAGAGAGATAGCTACCTGTGACCCAAGCTACTACAAGTGGACCCAGTGGTTCTTCTTACTTATGTATAAGAGAGGACTGGCTTATAAAGGTAAGGCAAAGGTAAACTGGTGCCCAAACTGTAAGACAGTTACAGCAAACGAAGAGGTGATAGATGGAACCTGCTGGAGATGCCATCAACCTGTAGAGGAAAGATACCTAGAACAGTGGTTCTTTAAGATTACGGACTACGCGGAGAGACTCTTGAATGATTTGGATAAGTTACCTGGCTGGCCCGAGCATGTAAAGACTATGCAGAGAAACTGGATAGGAAAGAGTGTTGGGGCAGAGATCGGCTTCAGGATAAAAGAGATAGACAGAGATGTAAAGGTCTTTACCACCAGACCCGATACGCTCTTTGGAGCTACATTCTTTGCCGTATCCCACGAGTCCAGTCTCATAGATGAGATGAGAAAATCTCCCCTTTTCAGAGAAAGGGAGATAGATGATCTGATCTTGAAAATAAAGGAGTCGAATAATGAGCAGGAAAAACTTGGAGAATTCACAGGGCTTCACGCTATAAATCCTGCCAATGGAGAAGAGATCCCTGTATGGGTAACTAACTATGTCCTTCAGGAGTACGGAACGGGTGCAATTATGGGAGTTCCCGCTCACGATGAGAGAGACTTCGACTTTGCCAAGAAACACGGAATCCCCATAAGAACAGTAATACTGCCACCTGGAGAATCACCTGATGGAGAGCTTGAAACTC
>CAZZLK010000008.1:0-7234 GCA_964655195.1 uncultured bacterium | reverse complement strand
TCCTTTATTTCCAGTTCTCTTGGAGTTTTATTCTTTTTTATAGCCAGAGCAGCAGCTGTCCCTGCTGCTTGTCCTATAGCCATACAGGTGAACATAACTCTTATAGAACCAAGAGCTTCATGAGTTGTGGATATGCATCTCCCAGCAGTGAGGATGTTATCCACTTTTAGAGGTACAATACATCTATAAGGAATGCCATAGTATGTACCATAAGCAGGGTCTATCTTCCCCCTTTCATATTCGTAATATAGACCTACACCTTTGGGATTATGAATGTCTACAAAGAATGAGCCCAAAGCAATGTTGTCTTCAAACATACGGGCGTGCCTTACGTCCTCTTCTGTTAATATATAAGAGCCTAAAATTCTTCTAGACTCTCTAATTCCTAAAGTTGGAGCAGTTACTACCATTTCAGCATTCTCAAAACCAGGGACATATTTACGGAAGAAATTTAGCAATAACCAAGCCTGATTTCTCCCTTCTATAGTTCCTCTGGTAAGATCATCAGCATTAGTAGAGTCTATATTCGTAATATTGGTAAAGTTTATGTTTAACTCATCTGGTCTACCCGGGAAATACCATAGACCCATTGCCCTGTCTTCAAATAGATACAGATCGCCATTTTCTATAGCCCTATATATAGTATTGGTAAGTCTTGGATCACCTTTACGAAACTCTGAAAATTTGGTATAGTCTATATTCCTAAGAGTAAACATAAGGGTTGCTGGTTGCATAAGTCCGTCAAATTTCCTGCCTTTTTCAAATGGACAGCCGGCTCTTGCTGCTATATCACCGTCACCGCTGGCGTCTATTATAATTCTGGCGAGAAAAGCCTCCCTGCCAGACTTACTCTCTGTTATTACGCCGACCACTTTATTGTCCTCCAGAATAGGAGATACAGCAAGAGTGTAATATCTTATACTTATGTTCTCTTCTTTAAACATTTTATCTAGCTCGTACTTCAATACTTCTCCATCATAATCTAAACAACCATTTTTGTAGACAGCTTTATTTATGTTAAGCATCCTTTGACAGATCTCTTTGGGGATACCCCCAATAATTTCTCTATTTTCCCCCTCATCTGTAAGCTTAGACATATGCAGGTGTAATCCAAATGTAGCCAATCCACCCAAACAGTTACTCTCTTCTATTATTAATGTTCTAGCACCATTTCTGGCAGAAGCTATTGCAGCCCCGATTCCTGCAGGTCCACCGCCTACAACAATAACATCAAACTCGTCCTTAATAGGCACTTCTCTAGCTGGCTCTTTTATTGTTCTCATAAAAATCCCTCCTGCCTATAATTTTTGAATTACTAAAATTTAATGAAAAATAAGACCTGCGGTGACCCTGTTACATCTCCGCAGGTCCTTATGATTCTGTAAACTACTTTCCACCTTTGATAAAGAACTGACTTATCTCCGAGTTAGAAGGAGTCCTAAATCCCCATCCCTCCAAGATTTGAGTTGGGACATTCCTAAAGTTATTCTTCACCACTACAGGAACCGGTCTTTGTTGTAGTATACCAATACTCCAGAGATTCTTTACAAAGTTTTCCCAGATCTTCCTGCCCAGAGCAACTCTCTCTTTTTCATTAGGGGCAGAGACTGCTCTTTCCACATAACTTTTTACCTCTAAGTATTCTTTTGGAGGCCTTTCCCCCTGTTTTCCACCAGTAGCTACCCACATATCCCATAGATGAGCCATCCAACCTGACATACCAAATGGCCAGAGTATTCCAGCGTATGGCTTTAGGTAAATTGGGAAAGTCAGTGGATCATCTGTCTTCCATATACCTATTTGATGGAGCCCGGCAGATATCCTTTGACCACTGAGTTCAAAAGAAAGTAGATCTATATTGGTTTTAATACCTATATCTTCCCAATATTTCTTTACCATCTCGCACACATCTTTGTGGATAGGCCAGTCAAGTCTTCCGATAATAGTAAGTGTTAGTTGCTTCCCGTCTGGACGCAATCTAAAGCCATCTTTATCCTTCTTACCAAGCCCTATAGAATCTAGAAGCTCACTAGCTTTTTTAGGGTCATACTGAGAATAAGCATTTGTAATATTTTCATTATATAGTGCATCTCCTTTAGGCGGAGAAAGCTGAGTAGCAACTGCTAGTCCTAAAGTTACCACTTTATTAATAGCTTCTCTGTCTATAGCCATAGAAAGAGCTTTCTTAAATGTTGGATTTCTCAGTAAGGCACCTATAACTGGATCTTCTTTATAGTTATGGTTGGGATAGAGTACAGCCTCAGCGGTAGCAGATGGCCAGAGAAGAACCCTATAACCTCCCTTACTTTCATTCTCTTTTAAAATTGGGTAACTGGTTAGAGGTAGATGGAATGTCTGCATAGATAATTCTCCGTTCATCGCTTTCATCTGTACCACTTCCTCATTTGATACTATATCTATCACTACTCTATCGATATAGGGTAACTGATTTCCTTCAGTGTCTACTTTCCAGAAATATGGATTACGTTCTGCCACCACTCTAGATGGACTAACCGATACAATTCTAAAAGCCCTTAGCCCTGGGCATTCTGGATTTTCCACATAAGCCTTATTACCAAATAGAGTCCACCAGTTATCTACTCCAGCCTCTTTTACCTTTTTCTGAATTTCTTCCATAGGGGTATATTTAGGATGGAACTGTTTCATATAGTGTTTTGGAGCAAATCTGAAGAAATTACCATGTAAGGCGTAAATAAAAAGTGCATTCTTCTGTGGTAGATGAAATTTTATCGTATACTTATCCACGACTTCAACCTTCACCCTTTCTCCCCCCATTGTTAGCCAACTTGGATATGTAGGGGTAAGTTCTTTGTTCCCATAGACATCTTCAATCCAGAACATTATATCCTCTGTAGTAAAAGGATGCCCATCTGACCACCTTAAACCTTCCCTGATATGTAGGGTATAGACTTTAGCGTCCTTAGAGATTTCCCATCTGTCAGCCCAGTTAGGCAAAAGTTTACTCCCCGTTTCGTTAAACTTTACAAATCCCATATCTCCTATACGCCCATCTATCATTGAATTTAACGCATAGTGCTTTCCAGTTACTGCCATATACCATGTTCCGCCATACTGTCCTATCTCTTCTAGAGGTTCTACCACTATGGGATTTTTAGGTAATCTTTCTGTCACCGGAGGAAGTTTTCCCTGCTTTACTAGCTCTGCCAACATTGGAGCTTCATTATACCTTGTTATCTTCTTCTTGGTGATCTTTTCATACTCTGCAGGGCTATTGTATATTTTTATCTCTTGAGGCTTTTCCTGGGCTATAGAGATCTTAATCAACCCAAGGAATAAAATCGTTATTAGAGCTACACTGGTTAACACCTTAAATCTTATTGACATTTATATCACCCTCCCACTATTATTTTTTATGTATAATGCAGATACACAGTAGCATTGCACTGCGTATCTGCTTTAAAACGTATCCAGTGAGCACTGAATCCTTCAGGGAATTCATAATGGAAATACTTATCTTTGGGTACAGAGAATATCTCATAAGTCTTCCATGTTCCATCCCCGAGGAAATCTACCTCTGCCATAAATTCTACTGTTTTATCAGAATTATGGCATATGTGTACCACTTTTTTATCAAAACCGGTCATTAAAAATGGCACAGACGGAATATCAGGGGTTACTGGATCATCCCACCATAATCCTCCCCAACCTTTAGGCTTTCCCCAACTCCAGAGATCATCCGTCTTACCAAACCATAGACCACTCTGGGGTTGACCAGCAAATAAGGTGGCATCACGGATAGGGGTAACCTGATTTCCTGCTAGTACCAATAATCCTTGCCAGGAACAGAAATCGGGAATGATTCTTAGATGAGTGCAGATAGGTCTAATACCCCAGCATCTCTCATTATATACTATTATAGGCAGTTCGTAGAATATCCCGTGGCAATCCATAAGATACCTTTCGGTTTCCACTTCACGTATACGCCACCATTCGGTAAGCCAGGAATGATCCAACGCATGGGACCCTTGAGGTAATCGATACTTTATCCACTTATTATTGATAAAAACTTCTAAAATGGCAGATACCTTATCCCAACCTATAGCAAATACAGGTTCTCCCAGATTTTTACGCCCTACGATCTCCATAAATGGATCCTTTTCTATAATTTTCCATTCATCACCATCCCATTCTGCCAGTCTTCCTGATGCCCGCTTTCTTAGAAATTCCGTCTCTTCATAGGTATTATTGGCAACAATAACTCGACTATGGGCTGTATAACCTCCTTTATAATGAGGGTAGCTACCTTTGGGTAAGTCCAGCTCTTTATTCAAGTCAAAAAGGACTTTAGAGGCAAATGTGTTTAGATCAACCTCTAAGAGTAACCCTTCCATAGTTAAAAAGTAGACCTTATTTTCAGGATCTTCCAGATGTTCCATAGTTGCTGTAAGTCTATGCTCCTGAATAGATCTTATCGTCCTCACCTTGCCCTTACTATCAATTACATAAGGTCCTATAATAAGCTGACAGGATGGGCTGTGAATCATACGATTGGCATATGTACCTACTACACTTTCCGGATGCTTTTCTAGAGTAAAATTCTCATCGATACTGAAAAGTCCTGTTCCTACCCCGGATCCTGGACCTGATGAGACATAAGAAACAAACCATAATCTATCAGCCCATGGCATTAATGCTCCAATTCCGCTTTCAGTTCTTACAGGCAAATGTCCAGCTCTTACAGATAGATTTGGAATTACTCCACTTATATGGAATAAGCTCTGGGAAATAGGCACAAAACACCTCCTCCTTAATTTTTATCTTGGTCTCTTTTAATTTTTATAATAAATAGAAGGAGGAAAACTTCAATAGCACCTCTTGAGATGATTTTAGCATTATATGATAGGGACGTGATGGAGCAAGTATTCTCTAGGGGTCATACCAGTAACTTTCTTAAACGCACGGACAAAGGAAGGAAAGTCCGCATAACCTACTTCATAAGCTATCTCACACATACTTTTATCAGAATTTTTGATTAGGTATTGAGCTAACTCTATCCTTACTAATCTAACAGCCTCCATAAAAGATATACCTAGTTCTTTCTTAAATACCTTACTGAAATATGTTGGGCTATAGCCAACTGCTGAAGCTACTTCCTCAAGACTGATTCCTTTAATACCTCTCTGTTTTATTATACTTACCGCCCTCTGAATGGGTTCAGAGAGTCCTGCCAGGTGGTCCAACCTGGAGACATAATGAATCTTATTATCCTTATTTTTTAACTCAAAGAATTCTACTTCTCTGGATATAAATGTTGCCAGTACTTTTCCTATCTCTGCCCAATACAGAAGTTCTTTGTAAGACTTTACAGGAATTTCTCTTATTTCTCTTTTGATATCATTTAAATCTATATTTTCATCCTTACCAAATAGAGCTTCGTATAGAGAAAATTGAGGAACTTCCTCTAGAAAGACCTGTCCAATAAAGATTCCCCCTATGAGTTTATTACCAAGCCTGATAGGAATTGCTATATCTACAAGCCCACTATGACACTTCTCTATACAAAACCCTTCCTCCTGATTCATAGCTCTATATAAACGGTTATGTTCTATCTTAATACAGCTCTTGTGCCTTTCATCGCCCAGTTTAGTAAGAATACATAAAGCTGAATTGTGAGATTTGTAATACCAGTGAAGAGATAAATCTTCTATCTGATAAGTAAAATAGCTCATATCGTAGATACAAACCCCCATACCGCTAAGCTTTAATATCGATCTCACTGTTTTTTCAAGTAAACTGAGATTTTCCATATAGATTCATTATAACTTATCCTTATCCCTAGAAGTGAGTGGACTCAAGAAAGAATATACAAAATTTTTACGAATGATTCGATTGCTCTTAATCAGATGTTTTTTGCTTTAGCTTTTATAGCAGAAAGGACATTATTGCCCCTGAAATGACCGGTACACTTACATTATCGTCTACCGGAAATGGGAAGACCTCAACAACAGATGCTATGATAGCCCCTGTTATTCCTACCCATAATGGAAGCATATTCAATAGCCATAAAAAGTAAGCAGAACCAACAGATATGGATAGGAAACCTACAAAGCCTTCCAGAGTTTTTCCTGCCTCTGTATTGAATATGACCGTCTTACCATAGTTTATTCCCACTATTTTTGCCATCATATCACCAAATACTAAGAAGCTAAGACTTGCTATCGCTATACTCTCTTTGAATAGTATAAATGTGAGGAGGACCCCCAATAAGAAAGTAGTTATAGAGGAGATTCTTTTCCTTTCTTTCTCTTTATATACTCTGAAGCCTTTAGTTATCTCTCTATTTAACAGATCTCCAGCCTTTCTATGTAGAAGTCTTAAGACATCTGTGATAAATGAGGCAGAGAGAACTGCCCCTATTAGAGTTATCAGTGCCTTTCTCCCTATAGCCATCCCCAGAAAGAGAAAAGATATACCTGCAGGGCGTATAAAGACCCTCCATAATGGGAGATTCTCGCTCCTGATGGTAAATATCTTCAGTCTCCTCATATTCATAACGCTCACTACAAAGATGAATAATATGAGCCCAAGAAGAAATATTAATTCGCTGGAAAGTCTCGCCAGAAAGATCAAGATCAGTGTAATTATTGGAAGAATGGTTACCGCCAGAAAGTTTTCGTCCCATGTTGAACAGTAGATACAGATGGTAAAGAAAGCGAGGTAGATCAGAGAGCCCATAAGGTCCGAGTATTCTATATCTCTTATAGCTACCTTTAGAAGAGTAAATATAAGCATTCCAGTAGCAGTTGCTACTCCTCTTCCCCCTCTAAAACCTAGATAAAATGGAGCTATATGACCAAATATAGCTGATATACCGGAGAGATAGACGATGAATTCCGAGGAATGGAAGAATCTATTGGCTATGAACATCGCCAGAAGACCCTTTGCAGTATCGTAAAGGCCTGTCAGGATAGCAATGTTAAAGCCCAGTGTCCTTTTGACATTTGTAGTACCAGGATTTCCATCTCCCAGAGTCCTTATATCTATGCCCTTCGTCCATTTGGGGATGAGATATCCGGGAAGTATAGAACCCAGCAAATAACCTATGATAATAGGAAGGATTTTATCCATCTCTTGCAACTTTTTCTATGAAGATTTCTACCAGCCTCGGTTCAAACTGACTCCCACTGCACCTTTTTAACTCTTCGATGGCATCCTCCAGAGATTTAGCCTCTCTATATGGCCTATCACTTCT
>CAZZLK010000007.1:0-18512 GCA_964655195.1 uncultured bacterium | reverse complement strand
GAAGAATATTACTATAGATATGCAGAATATAGTCACCAGAGAATTGAGAATACTCGGTACTTACACATATACATTAGGGGAATTCAGAGAGTCTATAAGCCTTCTAGGAAAGATAGATGTAGAAACAATGCTAAGTAAGGTGGTACCTTTAGAGGAGGGACCAGAAATCTTTAGAGAACTTATACAGAAAAATAGTAATCTATTAAAGGTGGTCCTGAAGATATCCTAAGGGGAATATAGTTTCTCTACACTATTTTTTATTCTGTATAGCTCTATAAGTTCTCTTATCTTATATGCAACTCTCGTGCAGGCGAAACTTATATCATTATCGCTCTCTTTCAGTCCTTTCTCATATGCCTGTCTTATCTCTGTACCTATATTGATCTTTGTTATCCCATTCTCTATGGCCAGTCTCAGATACTCGATCCTTATACCGGAGCCTCCATGGAGGACTAAGGGTCTCTGAGTAACTTCCTTCAATCTCTTCAGATGTTCTATATCTAGTTTTGCTGAGATCTTCTTCTGATCTTTTGCCACCCCAGATATGGCTCCGTGAATATTACCGATGGCTACAGAAAGCCAATCCACATCGGTCTCTCTTACAAAGATCTCCGCAGACTCAATAGATGTAAAACCCTTCTTGGTATTGAAGAGTTCCTCATATGGTGGTAATGGTCCCTTCTCATGACCAAAAACTGCACCAAGCTCTGCCTCTACTGGAATGTTTCTGGGATGGGCCATCTCTACAACCTTCTTTGTACAGGCTATATTTTCTTCCAGCGGAAGCCTAGAACCATCAATCATAACAGAGTGATAACCTAGATCCATACACTCTTTTATAAGTTTTTCCCAGTCAACCAGGTTACCATCCTCATCTATCACAGGGATATGATCAAGGTGAAGTCTGGTATAGTACAGATCAGCGTATTTATAGAACTCTTCGGCTACGCTGGCAAAGCTTTTGGCTCCGAACTTCTCAACATCAGGACGTGATACCTCAACAAGACCAAATGTCCTCTCTTCCTTTAACGTATCAACTATTGTCTTTACCATAGGGAGATAAGCCACATTAAATGCAGGGACAAGAATCCCAAGCCTCCATGCCTTATTCATTATCTCATTTACTTCTTTCATCCCCTATACTCCTCTTTTATAGTCTATTACCAGGAGTCTGAACGGAGGTTCATCTTCCTCGATAGTTGGAAATCTCCCTACAGGCTCTAAGAATCTATTGTCTATGTTATCGTCATTTACAGAGGATACTTCTCCCAGAAGGGTAAAGCCAGTTCCCTTTTCTCCCCAGAATTTATGATAGACCTTTGGAAATAGAGTTATGCTCTCTCCAGGAGTTAGTCTCACTATTGTTCCTGCAGGAGCTGTATAGTTTCTCCCATCCATTGATATGTGTACCGGTGTATCAGAAAGTCCACCGTCTTCAGTTGAATTGTATAGCTGTATCAGAACATTTCCTCCACCACGGTTTATGATGTCCTCCATCTTACTCCAGTGAAAATGGAAGGGAGTTATCTGTTCTTCTCTAACTATTAAAATCTTCTCTGCATAAGGCTTTATGTACTTCTTTATGTTCAGGTTCCCATTTCTTATTGTGAAAAGCACTAGACCTTCCCTGTAAAAGTCACCCTTACCAAAATCGGTTATATCCCAACCAAGCATATTGTCTCTTATCTCATCATACTCTTCCCCTTTACCTTCCCAGTCCTCTGGCTTCCAATGGGCAAATGGAGGCAGGTGAAAATTCATCTTTTCTATAAAAGAGATAGACTCCTGTAAGATCCTGTTTATCTCAGAACGTTTCACAATAAATCACCCCTTTACTTTTTATCTTTCAATGCAGAATACAGCATAATCTCCACCAGATCTTCATATTCTATCCCATATGCCTTAGCCATAGCAGGTAAATCACTCAAATCTGTCATACCAGGGATTGTATTTACTTCAAGTACATACGGATTATCATCTCTATCCGTAACCAGGTCCACCCTGGAGAATCCAGTACATCCCAGAGCTTTATGCGCTTTCAGAGCAAACTCCTGCGCCAGCTTATATTTTTCTTCTTTTATCCTTGCCGGAATTATGAACTCTGTCATCCCGGATGTATACTTGGCTGTATAATCATAGAATTCATTTTTAGGGATAAGTTCCAGAATGGGTAAAGCAGTAAGCCTTCCATCTATATCTAAGACACCTACAGTTATCTCTCTGCCCTCAATATACTCCTCTATAAATACATCACCAAATTTATCCACTGTATCCGTAACTATATCATCTAGGTCTTTTCTATCTCTTACTATACTTACACCTATACTGGAACCTTCGGAGACAGGTTTTACCACCAGAGGTAACCCAATAGATTCAAGGGCAGAAGAGATAAATTCGTCTATACTCTTAAAATCTTCTAGACCTATATATCTGGGGGTAGGAATCTCAGAGGCTATAAATATCTTTTTGCTCATCACCTTATTCATAGCAAGAGAAGATGCCATAACTCCTGAGCCAGTGTAAGGGATACCGAATGTCTCCAGAAGCCCCTGAACAGTTCCATCCTCTCCAGGTTTTCCATGCAGGGCTATAAAAACCATATCTCCACTTAAGACAGGGCCCCACCCTTCTATCTTGGGATCAACCAGGGTAACATTATAACCCTTCTTTAACAGCGCATCATATATCTTTTTCCCAGACCTTAAAGAGACTTCTCTCTCCCTTGAGATCCAACCACAGATAACAACAATCTTTTTATCCTTGAGCGAGTTATACTTCATAGATCAACCTCTTCCTTTCTGTAGCTAAGTATTTTCTTCCGTCTTCCTGAATTTGAAGATTGTATCAAACATACCTATCCAGGTTACTATCTGAGAGAAAAATGGCTGAAAGATGATGAAGATAAAAAGGATAACCTTAGCCGCTCTTGGTAACCCTAACTTTGACAACCAGAAATTTACAACAAGAAGACCACTTAAGAGGAATAGGACACTAAAGACCACCTGTAGATTTATACCTATGTTATAGGCTAGACTCTTCGGGTCTCTTATACCAATAGCGGTAAGGATAAAGGCAAAAAGAAATCCAAGTACAGTTATTGGAGGAAGTCTAAGATTAGAGACAGAGATCGGCGGGATATCTATTTTTATCCTTTTTAAGACCTGATGAGCTACCCAGTAATTTGCAGAAGAGATTATTACCCCTCCGACAAGAAGCATACTGGGTAATGCCTGCTTTATAAACTTCATAACCTCCTGCCAGTTCTTACTGAGTGCCTCCAGCTGATCAGCAGACAAACCCAATCTCTTATACATATTTATAACTGTAGGAAAACTTTCCTCATACATCTTGAAATAGAGGTCAAATGTGTTTATTCCCATAATTATAAATGATAGAAATGCTACAAGTACTACCCCGCAGAGGAAAGCCAGGGCTCCCCAGAGGACAGTGTTATTGGGGTCCTTTCCGCTTTTTATCATATACCCAAAGACCAGTCCGATAGAACCAAAACTGGCAGAAAATCCTATGCCATAGAGAGGTTCTGTAAATAGGATAAGTATAATCCCAGCTACTATGAGCGCCATTATACCAGTCTTTAAAGAATGCCTAATAGAAAGTATTATCAGTGGAACAGGAAATAAGAAACTTATAAAGGTCCCCAATACAGGGATATAAGATGCACCCAAGCCAAGAATAACCATAATGGCAGTCATAAGTCCGGCTTCAGCTATTTCTCTTGTAGAGAAGTTTTGCATCCTTATGGTCTCCTGATGAACTTTGCTATCTCGGAGATGATAAATGGGATAAATGCACAGGATACAATTATATCAAGATCTCTGATGGTAGGAATCACATTGTTAAATATCCTAGCCAGAGGATAGATATAAACTGAAGCCAAAAGGGCCCCAAGGGCTCCAAGAATGGAATAAAAGAGGAATTTATTGGCAAAGAGATTTATCCTATAAACTGGGGTCTCAAAAGACCTTGCAGAAAAGACTCTTATAAGCTCAGAAATAACCAGTGTCATATAGGCAACAGTCCTTGCAGAACTCAGGTTATTTCCTTTGTATGTAAGGATAAAGCTTAAAAGAGTAGCAAAGGCAATGGCAATACTCTGAGTTATTATTATCCCCATATGATAATTTGTAAGAAGGGGCTCTTTCTTACCCCTGGGAGGTCGGTACATTATCTCAAGCTCTCCAGGCTCCATCCCTATAGCAAGTGCAGGGAAACTATCGGTAACAAGGTTTAACCAGAGAAGCTGAAGTGGTAAAAGGGGAGCTGGATAACCCAGAATTATGGCGGTAAACATAATAAGAACCTCTCCTATATTGCAGGAGAGGAGATATACTACAAACTTCCTTATATTTTCATAAATTGTTCTTCCCTGGAATACTGCAGATACCAAGGTTGCAAAGTTATCGTCTAGGAGGACCATATCACTGGCTTCTTTAGCAACCTCTGTTCCGGTCTGCCCCATAGCCACCCCTATATCTGATTTCTTCAATGCCGGGGCATCATTTACCCCATCACCTGTCATTGCCACAACTTCCTGCTTCTTCTGAAAGGCTTCAACTATCCTCAGTTTATCTAACGGATTTATACGGGCAAATACACTCACCTCTTCTATATGTTCCGCCAGTTCTTCGTCAGAAAATCTTGCAAGGTCATTGCTGGTCAGTACTCTTCCCTCGGGAAAATCTAACTCTTTAGCTATGGAATAGGCAGTAACCTGATGGTCTCCTGTAATCATAACAGGCCTTATACCTGCTTTTCTGCAGTTTTCAACAGCTTCCTTTACTTCTGGCCTGAGAGGGTCTTTGAGGCAGAGAAGCCCCAAAAAGATCAAACCCCTTTCTACTTCTTCATCGTTATTAGGAGCTTTACTGCTTCTTCCCTCTGCAATGGCTAGTATCCTCAGACCCTGAGAGGCTAGACCTTCGGCAACAGAAAGGATGGCGGATTTTCTGGCATCTGTTAAGGGAATAATCCGGTTCTCTCTGACGAGCTCATAACTGCATATATCGAGAATAACTTCTACTGCTCCCTTACTGACTATTAGATAATCATCTCCAAATTTATGGACGGTGCTCATCCTCTTTCTCTCAGATGTAAATGGAACTTCATAGATTCTAGGATGAGATGTCCTGAGATTATCTATTAAATTATCTGGTAACCAGGAAATTAATGCAACCTCTGTTGGGTCTCCGGAGTCTTTATTTGCATCGTTACACAATACCATTGCTCTCTGAATCTCGTAGGGAACGGTATGAATATCAAGATTTTCTTCAGAGATATGAACCGCATCCGTATATATTTCAACAAGAGTCATCCGGTTCTGGGTAAGTGTCCCTGTCTTGTCTGTACATATGATAGTAACCGAACCAAGAGTCTCTACCGCAGGCAGGTTTCTCACCACTGCCCTTCGCCTTGCCATCTCTGCCACACCCAGAGCCAGTACTATTGTCACCACCGCAGGTAAACCCTCCGGGATAGCAGCAACCGCCAGACTGATACTGGTAAGAAGCATCTCCTGGAAAGGAATCCCTCTTATAAGACCCATAATAAGAATAACCGCACAGACTAAAACAAATATAAAACCGAGGACCTTGCCTAAGACATCCAGCTGAACCTCCAGAGGGGTCTTATCCTTCTTTACCTCCTTAATCTTTGTTGCTATCTGACCCAACTTTGTATTGATTCCGGTGCTTGTAACAAGCACCTTTGCCCTTCCCTTTGTGACGGCAGTTCCCATAAATACCATATTTTCCTCACTGGGAGTTCCAGCGATAGAAGAAGTTTTTGTAACAGGTACAGATTCACCTGTAAGGGTAGATTCGTCGACCATAAGCCCATAAACTTCAACCAGCACTCCATCGCAACTTACCTTGTCTCCAGCCTCCAATATGAGAACATCTCCGGGAACAATTTCTCTAGACGGGATAACCTGAACCTTTCCATCTCTTAATACCTTGCTTGTTGGATTAGAGAGTTTCTTTACAGCCTCAAGGGCTGATTCTGCACGTCGCTGTTGTACTACTCCTAAGGTGGCATTTAGAATTATTATACCGAGTATGGCTAAGGTATCTATGAGTTCACCAAAGAAGGCAGAGATGATGGCAGCAGCAATCAGGATCAAAACCAATACACTTTTAAACTGATCCAGGAATTGCACAAGAAGTGTGGGTTTTGGTGGCTCAGGTAATTCATTATAACCATAAGTCTTTAATCTTTTTCCTGCCTCTTCGCTGCTTAGACCTACTGATAGATCTACATCCTTTAGCAGTTCCTCCAACTATCATCCCTCCAAAAAAGTTAATTATACACCAGCATCAGACCAGGAAAGGACACTATAGTTATCAAAAAGATGAGAAACCTGAGTATAACCCCAGTTTCCATGCGTTATTGTAAAGGTCTTCTTTATATTATCTAGACCGATATACCCATTTTTAGCATATACAGCACCGTTTTGTATAGTAACATCAGCCTTCATATTTGTAAAGTCTGCATTATTTTCTGTGTAAATAAGACAGTTATTAAAAGTAATTTTAGAGTCATTGTTATACTTTAGATTCCTTGCTATGAATGTAACCATCTTGGACCCACCGTCTATAGTCATTTCACTAGTATTGTTGACATGTATGTCTCCATTTACAGTTATACATAAATTAGAGATGTTTAATCCTTCAATATTTCTTAAATGCAAATCCCCATTTATATAAACATAAGTAGGTTCATAAGGGTTAGTAACAATCTGGTTATTTCTAAGGGCATTGACAAAGTCGCTTTCATTATTAAAGACATATGTTGATCTTGCTCTATAGTCATCGAAATTTATCTCAGGGAAGGTAAGACGATCGACTCCAGGAGTTTTACTATATCCACTGCTAACGCTAACTTTATCTCCTATACTTCCAGAAGCAGAGACGTTACCATTGATAGTTATTAAGTCTTTACTAGTGATATTGCTGTTTGAATGTATATTTCCATTGATAATTAATTGTCCACCCTGTGCCTGATTTACACTCAACTCTATATTTCCTTCGCTTGCCATAGCCTTATCCCATAAGCCTGGATATAATATCTTTATCTCCTTAGTGATCTTTCTCTTAATCTTATTATACCTGACTTCACAGCTTATTCTGTACTTGTGAGAACCTAGAGGAGTTACAGTTAGATCTAGACCACCAACATTACCATCATTAAATGAAGTCTTTAAATAAATATCTGTATTTGAAGCATTCAGTTCATCTACAGTACTCTGAGATTCATTGTTCAGTATCTTTGCCTGAGCATACTCTACCCCTGCCTCTGCATAGTAGAGAGCCTTATTGCCATCTAGATAAAGCTGAGTAGCGTTTATCTCCTGGGTGGATAAGAGCAGAACTGCACTCAAAAGTATTGTAATAGCCAGCATAAAAACAATTGCCAGTATAAGGGCTATACCCTCTTTCCCTTTAAACATTACCCTCATCTCCTTTTCAAAAAACTTTTTACTAGATAATTTTAACATAAATCGGTAATAATTTCATCAATAGAATGAAAACCATCTATCAGTATCTTCACCGGGTGGTGTATAATGATATCTAGGAGGTGATGTCCTTATGAGAAAACTTATAAAGATACTGGTTCTGATCTTTCTACTGGTATTTATCACATCATCTTTATCTCACGGTCAGGTCCTTATAGATTACGTAAATAAGCCTGATGACTCTTACAGCTGGAGGATTTTATCAGAGGTAAATAAAGCAGATATAACCATCTATAATGTGGAGCTTGTATCTCAAAAGTGGAAGGACATTATCTGGACACACAGACTCATTATAGGAGTTCCCAAATTACCTGTTAATCCTAAGGTAGGGATACTTTACATAACTGGAAGCTGGAGAGAGGGTTCGGAAGAGGCGCTTTATATAGAGGAGTTATCCAGAAAATTGAGCTGTGTCTCTGCCGTCCTATTCGATATACCCAACCAGCCTCTCTTTGGCGGATTGAGGGAAGATGCCCTGATAGCATATACGCTGGTAAGATTTGTTGAAACAGGTGAGGAAGACTGGCCATTACTTCTTCCAATGACCAAAGGTGCCATAAAAGCTATGGATGCCATTCAGGAAATTGTAAAGAAAATATCAAATATAAATCTGGAAGGTTTTGTCGTCACTGGTGCATCAAAAAGAGGATGGACTACATGGCTTACTGCAGTATGTGACGGTAGAGTAAAGGGTATAGCTCCTATGGTCTATGATAATCTCAATATAAAAGCCCAGTTTGAACATCAGAGAGAGATCTGGAGTGACTTCAGTCCACAGTTAGGAGATTACACAAGAGCAGGCCTTGATAAACTTTCCGATTCTCCTATAGGCGATAGAATCCTATCCATTATAGACCCCTATTCTTACAGAGAGAGGATACAGGTACCTAAACTCATTATTAATGGCTCAAATGATGCCTATTGGGCTATAGATGCGGTAAATCTCTATCTGAAAGACCTTATCGGAGAGAAGTATATACTCTACGTACCAAATTCGGGGCATTATCTTGAGGATAGAGAAAGAGTCATAAAGGACATCTCCGCCTTCTATCTATATATAGCTGGAAGGATACCTTTCCCAAAAATAAACTGGAAGATAGAGGAGGATGAGTCTTCTATAAGATTAATATTAACTTCCGATATAAGACCAACCAAAACAGGAGTATGGTATGCAGAGTCAAAATATAAGAACTTCGTCTATTCTATATGGAGTTATAAAGAGGCTGAAACGATGCAAGGAGAGTACCATATAAATCTGGATAAGCCTAAAGACTCTAGTCTTGCACTCTTTGGAGAGTTTTACTACAACATTGGCGGAGTGGAACTGTACCTCTGTACCCCAGCTATATTAAGGTAACCTTATAGGACCAATAGCATTCCTACTGCAGATATGATACCCATCAGTCCACCAAAATAGAATGGGGCACTTGCAGAGATACTGTTCCACAGGAGTCCAGCTATAAATGATGCAGGTAAAAGCCCTATACCCTCCAAGGTTGCGTGAAGTCCAATCAATGTAGCTCTAGTCTCTACAGGAGCTATGTCAGATATTAGAGCCTTCTGTACACCTTCGGTAAGACCTATGTATATACCATAGAGGCCAAACAGGACCCATAAATAAGAACCAGAATTTACCATTGCAAAGCCCAGGTAGACCAGACCATAGAACAGATATCCGGCTACTATTAACTTTTTTCTTCCTATCCTGTCGGAGATCCTGCCTGCCGGATAGGCAAAAGCCATATATACAAGGTTATATGTAAGGTAGAGTAGGAGAACAGCTGCATCATTAAACCCAAGGTTTCTGGCTCTGAGAAGTAAGAACTGGTTGGAAGAGTTTCCTAAAGTAAATATAAGAGTTACTATAAGGAAGCCCTTAAGTCTTCTATCAAGTAGTGACCACTTTAAGACAGGCTTAGATGCAGAGCTTTTAGCCATCTTTCTGGATTCTCTTACAAAGAATAAAGCAAAGACACCTAAGAAGGCAGGTATGAGCGAGTATAAGAATACTCTTGAGTAATCTCCTGAAAACCTTGTAAAGAAATAGTATGCCAAGATTATTCCTATAACCGCTCCAAATGTATCCATAGCTCTGTGAAGCCCAAATGCCCTCCCTCTTCTGGTCGGATCTGTAGAATCTGCAATCAGAGCATCTCTTGGGGCGGTCCTTATACCCTTACCGAACCTGTCGATCCATCTTCCAATAAAGACAAAACCCCAGGAATGTGATAGATAGAGGAATATCTTTCCAAGAGTAGAGGAACCATAACCTAAAATTGCCAGAGGTTTTCTCCTACCTATCAGATCAGAGATGTAACCAGAGAATACCCTTAATAGACTTGCTGTACTCTCTGCAATTCCTTCAATCAATCCAACTATGGCTGGACTGGCACCTAGTTTAGTAGTTAGATACAGAGGAATAAGAGGATAGACCATCTCGGTGCTTATGTCTGTAAGAAAACTAACAATACCAAGTACTATGACGTTAAACATAACAGCCTCCTTACATCTAAGACATACTTTTAAGTATTATACCAAATCCCTGTAAAATGTGGTAATATTCTAAGAGATTAAAAAATAATTCAAAAGGAGGCCTGGTCGGTATGAAGATTTCAGAGAAGATAGACAAGATTCTAAAGGGCGTAGAGTGGGAGATACAGAGATTTAAGTATGAGGTGAACTTTGCATTAAGACTGGCGAAGGCATTTCCAGATAGAAAGAGGGAGTGGGAAAGACTTATAGAAGAGGCGGTAGACCTTGTCTGTAGTAATCTGGGTAAGAAAGATACCAGGGAACTTATAGAATCTGCAGAGAAGATCCTGGAACCTATAGGAGAAGTGGCAAAGACCTTCACCATCCATTATGTTGGTCATGCACATATAGATATGAACTGGCTCTGGGACTGGCCAGAGACGGTAGATACTTCTTATAAGACATTTACCACTGCAATGAAACTTATGGAGGAATTTCCGGACTTCAAGTTTTCTCAGAGTCAGACATCTGTCTATTCCGCTATGGAGAAGTACAGTCCAGAGACATTTGAGATGATAAAGAAAAAGGTAAAGGAAGGACAGTGGGAAGTGACTGCTAACTTCTGGGTGGAGGGAGACAAGAATCTTGCAAGTGGAGAATCACTGGTAAGACATATACTGTATACAAAGAGATACTTCAAAGAGAAATTCGGATTTCCTTATGATAGGGTAAAAATAGACTGGGAACCTGATACATTCGGACATCACTGGATGCATCCTCAGATCCTGAGTAAAGCAGGGATAACAAGATATTACTTCTGTAGAGCGGGAAAGGGTCCCAGGATATTCTGGTGGTCCAGTCCTGATGGTTCAAAGGTCCTTGCATGGGACGATTCCAAGTTATGGTATCTTGGACCGGTGAAACCAGAAGATGTGGTGGAAGCAGTAGAGCTCTATGAAAAGACAGGAATGAAGGATTATCTCATAGTATATGGTGTTGGAGATCATGGTGGAGGACCAACCAGAAGAGACCTGCAACTCATTCAGGAGATGAAGAACTGGCCCATATTCCCCAAGGTAAAGTGCAGCACTACTGATGAGTTCTTTTCTATAGCAGAAAAGTATGGAGATAGATTTCCCGTAGTCAACGACGAACTGAACTTTGTCTTTAGAGGCTGCTACACATCGCAGAGTAATATAAAAGAGGCGAACAGGAAGGCAGAAAATCTGTTGACTTCTGCAGAGGTTCTAGCTTTACTCTCAAAGAAGTTGACCGGTAAGATGCCACCGAAAGAGTTGCTGGAAGAAGGATGGATAAATACCCTCTTTAACCAGTTCCATGATATTCTACCCGGTTCAGGAATTCCAGAGACATACAGGTATGCTCAAGGGCTCTATCAGAATGCGAAGGCAAGTGGAAATATGGTAAAAGAGCTGTCTTTGAAGGCAATAGTAGGAGAGATAGATACAGAGATAGGTGGCGAGGTAAAGAGTGTCCCTATATTAGTATTTAATCCACTACCGTGGAGAAGGACAGATACGGTTACAGTAGATATATATGATGTATTTGATGAGAAGGACAATCTTGTCCTTACAGATGAGACTAAGAGGGTAATACCTGTACAGTATAAAGAGTACTCTTTCTTCCAGAAGGCGCTAAGGACAACATTCGTTGCCGAAGATATCCCTGGCTATGGGTATAAGACATACTATCTAAAGTATTCGGAAGGGGAAGAAGTTACATCTGAGGTAAAGGTAGAGGATATGTATAGAGGACAGGTGACAGAGAGTAGAGTAAGGGCTAGTTCCAGATACATAGCAGAAAACCAATTCTACAGGATTACAGTAGATGCAGGGATAGGGGCAATAACAAGCATAATAGATAAATCCACTGGAAGGGAGATCTTACCTGAAGGTGGTAAAGCAGGACTACTACAGATACTCTATGAAGCTCCTCATCCTATGAGCGCGTGGGAGATTGGACAGATAATAAGAACCGTAGATCTTGATAAGGATGCTACTGTAGAGGTAATGGAGACTGGACCAGCAAGGGCAGTAATAAGGACCAGAAGAAAGTACAACAATTCAGAGTTTATACTTGACATAATACTGAACAATAAAGTACCAAGGATAGATTTCAGGCTCGAAATATTCTGGTTAGAAGTAGGGAATAACAATGCTGGAGTTCCAATGCTGAAGGTAGCCTTCCCTGTAGATATAACATCTGGGAAGGCTCGATTTGATATCCCATTTGGAAGTATAGAGAGAAAACCAGATGGTAACGAGGTCCCCTCTCAAAAATGGGTGGATCTAACAGGGATGGATAAGGATGGAAACAAACTGGGGATCACTGTGCTGAGTTCTGTTAAATATGGGTTTGATGTGACAGATAATAGGATCAGGATGACATTACTGAGAAGTTCTTATGAACCAGACCCTGTACCTGAGAGGGGAAGGTATGAATTTACATTTTCCCTCTATCCTCACGTAGGGGAACTAAATCCTTCAAAACTTATAAGGATAGGGAATGAATTTAACTATCAACTTATACCCTATGTTACAGATATCCATAGAGGCAGATTCGATAAGTCGATGGAGATTATATCTGCAGAACCTGAGAATGCAGTGGTATCAATAATGAAGAAGGCTGAGGATAACGACGATATAATCTTGAGACTCTATGAAACTGACGGGAAAGACACACTGGCAAAGATAACATTAAATATACCCTGTGGTTCCTACGTGGAGACAGACCTGTTAGAACAACCGATAGGAGAAGAAAAGCAGATAGTTGGGAAGAGTATATCTTTAGAACTCAAGCCTTACGAGATAAAGACTTTAAGGATAAAGGGATAGTGCAGGTATTCAATTTAAATCTAAGAACAGTTATGGGAAGGATAGAGATAAGCCCTTCAGTAATGTGTATGGATTTTAGAAATCTGGAAAGGGACTTCAGGGTACTAGAATCTGCAGGGGCAGACAGATTCCATTTTGATATTATGGATGGACATTTCGTTCCCAACATCACTCTGGGGCAGGATATCCTGAACAGTTTAAGGGGAGTCTCCAGGCTCCCCTTTGAGGCCCATCTTATGGTTGAAGCTCCAGAGAGATTTATAGATAGATTTCTGTCTGCAGATGTAATTATATTTCATATAGAAGCAACTAAGGCTCCGATAAGACTGGCTAGAAGTATAAAAAATCTAGGGAAAATAGTTTCGGTAGCGATAAATCCAGCCACTCCTCCTGAAGCTGCTACATTTCTACTCCCTGAGGTTGACGAGGTTCTTGTTATGACTGTAGAACCAGGATTTGCCGGGCAGGGATTTATAGAACAAAGCATAAAAAAGATAGAGCTACTTAGAACCATCATAGAAAGAGAAAACCCTTCAGTCAGGATAGAGGTAGATGGGGCGATCAGTATAGATACAGGTAAGAGACTGAGGTCTGCCGGTGCCGAGATCTTTGTGGGAGGAACATCAGGGATATTTATGACCTATGGGAGTATTGAGGAAAACTTGAGAAGACTTAAAGAGGCATTAAATGAAATCTGGCAGAAAGGGGAATAGCTTATGAGGGCAGTAGTGTTTGAGTCTTTAGAAAATATGGTAATAAGGGAAGACTTTCCTGATCCAGAGCTTCCAAAAGATGGGTTCATACTTAAAGTTGAAAGCGTTGCTATATGTGGGTCAGATGTAAGGATATTCCACAGGGGGCATATAAATGTAAAGCCCCCTCAGATTATTGGGCATGAAGTTGCAGGTATAGTCTATAGGGTAGGAGAAGAGACCACAGAGTTTAAAGAAGGGGAAAGAGTAGTCCTGGGGGCAGATGTCCCATGTGGTAAGTGTTATTACTGTTTAAGAGGACATCAGAATAACTGTACGAGAGCCATAGCATTTGGATATCAGTTACAGGGAGGTTTTGCACAATTTATGGCTGTCCCCAGAGACGCTATAGATGCAAAGATTGTCCAGAGACTTCCAGATAATCTTTCATTTGATGAGGCATGTCTAACAGAACCTTTAGCCTGTGTGGTAAATGGACAGGATCTATCAGGGATCTATGCTGGTGATACGGTAGCCATAATAGGGGCTGGACCTATAGGGCTTATGCATGCAATGTTAGCCAGAGCAAAAGGGGCAACAAAGATTATAGTCTCAGAAATCTCAGAGAAGAGGTTGGAGATGGCTAAGGATTTTGATATTGATGTACTGATAGATGCTAGAGAAAAAGACCCTGTAGAGGTAGTTCTTAGAGAGACGGATCGTTTGGGGGCAGACGTGGTTATAGTGGCAGCTCCATCAGGTTCTGCTCAGGCTCAAGCGATATATATGGCAAGGAATCTGGGTACTGTCAACTTCTTCGGTGGACTTCCTCCAAATACAAAAGAGATACCAATCGATACCAACAGGGTCCACTATAAAGAGATCTTCGTCCATGGAAGTCACGGTTCTTCTCCAAAGGATAATGCAATAGCACTAAAACTCATAATAACCGGACAGGTTAAGGTTGGAAAACTTATAACCCATATCCTCCCTCTAGAAGAGATCAATAAGGGTCTGAAACTGGTAGAATCTGGAGAAGCTCTAAAAGTAATACTGAAACCGTGGAACTGATATAGAAGTCTGGCATAATAAATAGAGGGAGCCGTACGGCTCCCTATCTATTATTCAGTAAACTTTTCGTAACAGACTATCTCTTCTAGAGATTTTCTGACCTTTGGTCTTGGAGAATCTGCAGGGTAACCAAGTGGGGTAAGAGTTACTATCTTATACTTATCTGGAACTCCTAAGATCTCTTTCATCTTAGCCTGAGAGAAAGCCCCTATCCAGCAGGTTCCAAGACCTTCTGCGGTTGCAGAGAGGGTAATATGATCAACCGCTATTGCCAGATCAACTGCGTATGCAGGAACCTCACAGCTCATAACTCTATCTGGGTTGAGACTGACCGCAACTATAACAACTGGAGCCTGAGCTATAAATTGCTGATTATTTGCCGCTTCCGCTATAGCCTTTATGGTCTCTGGATTCCTGACAACTATAAACTTCCAGTCCTGTCTATTTCCAGCTGATGGGGCAAGCCTCGCCGATTCCAATATCCTGTTTAAAGCATCCTCTGGAACAGGCTTATTCTGATAGGCTCTCACACTCCTCCTTGTTCTAATGGCTTCATAGATATCCATCTTTATTCCCCTCCTCCTTTTGAAATTTTTACATCTTTCAGTATATAATTAGTATACAACATAATTATAAGGAGGGAAAACATTGAAGTATACAGGTATCTTTCTGTTACTTATAATAATTCTTTTATCTGTCTCAACCTCCTACGCAAACGAAGAGATAGAGTCTTTTCGTCTGAGGATAACTAATAACTATTCTGGCCCAATCGAGGTTAGTCTCGATAGAGGATCAAGCTGGATATTGCTTGGAAGGGTTGAGAGACCGGCTGTATCTTATAATCCAGATGCCTTCAGGGCTAGTGGATACATTGAAAGCGGAGTGGTCTCAGCTACTGCTGTAAATGCTATACATATAACAGTTAGTAAGAGTGAGATAGACCCTATAAGTACTCCTGAGAAATCCGGAAGGACTATAAGCATTATACCCAGAGGAGCAGATCCATCGATCGAGCCAAACAGTAGGATTTTAACAAATATAGAGGGTGGAACACTGATCTTCAGAGAATGGTCACCATTTGTGGGTAATAGGGTCTTTCTGGAGACCGATGAAGGACTCTCTCAGATCCCAAATGACTATATACCGAGCGTTGGAGATAAGATAGTGATATTAGTTACTGCCCCTACTGTGATGCCCAGAGAGATCCTTTTTGAGAATAGAGCAGATGGAAATGTCTATATCTGCTATTCCGAAGGAGAAAGGGAAGTGATAGCTAAGGTTGTAAGACCCGTTAAGGGGACTGGAAGGTTTGGAGGTACATTATTCGCCTACCCGAGCTCTGTAAGGGCAAACCATCCTGGAGTTATAGATATATCCACCTCCGGAGTATTCGGTGGAGAATACTTAGAGGCTACCCCAGAAGAGGCAGGAGGATTTCAGATTATACCAAACAGGCATGCAAATACTCCCGAACTTAAAGGGGTATGGACCGCCACACAGTGGATGATCGTTGCACCGGTAAATGAAAACTTCCTAGAAGGGGCTTTCCCTCTATTTAGAGGTCTTATAAGACCTGGATATACAGTAGAGGGGAGGTTCGGGAATAGCAACGTATGGATGAAACTTCCAGTTATAAAGGGACTTAATAATACTGCTCTTGCTAATCTAAGAGAATTCAGGATCGTTATTCCACCCCTAGATATTACACCTCCTAAGGAATCTGTAAACCGTCCTCAGATAAGATCTGTAAAGGTGAATCTCCAGGATAAGACTCTGGAGATAGAGGGGACTGCAGAGCCAGGGGTAAAGATACAGATAATAGTAAATGAATCTGTAAGGGGCGAGTGTTACTCTAAAGCAGATGGATTCTTCTATATCAAAAATGTACCAGCCTCTTCCAGAAATCTCATCACCTGTAAGGCTATAGACCCTGCAGGTAGAGAGAGTGGAATCGGAAAGCGAATAGGGATTGTTATCCCTACTCTTGAAGAATGAGGAGGACATCATTATGGAAGGATTGATACTTACAGTTATAGGTGGTGGTAGTACCTATACGCCTGAACTAATTGAGGGGGTTATAAAGAATAGAGAAAGTTTTCCGGTAAGAGAACTGAGGTTGATGGACATAGATGAGGTCAAACTTGGTATAGTGGGTGGATTAGTAAAAAGGATGATTGAAAATTTTGATCTTTCCATAGACCTGAAGCTTACTACTGACAGGAAGGAAGCCATAGAAGGATCAAACTTTATTATTACTCAGATAAGGGTTGGTGGAATAAGGGCGAGGATAAAGGATGAAAGAATTCCTCTGGAATTTGGGCTCATAGGGCAGGAGACAACTGGAGCAGGCGGATTTGCCAATGCGCTGAGGACAATCCCGGTTATGTTAGATATAGCTAGAGATATAGAAAGATTAACAGATGACGCCTGGCTTATAAACTTTACCAATCCCTCAGGGATAGTTACCGAGGCTTTATTAAGATACTCCAGAGTAAAAGCTATAGGCTTATGTAATGTGCCAATAAATTTCTTCTATAGATTTGCTGGTATTTTAGATGCTGATATTAAGGATATATTTTTAGACTATGTTGGATTAAATCACCTGAGCTGGATAAGAAAGGTATACCTGAGGGGGAAAGATGTTACTGATAAGGTTATAGAGGTGACAAAAGAGGGGCTTCCTGAAAAAGAGAGAAGGGTCTTGGAATTGATAAATATGATACCCAATGGCTATCTGCACTACTACTATTTTAAAGACGAGGTCTTAGAGGCTCAGAAAAGTTCAGATAAGACCAGAGGAGAGATTGTATTGGAAGTGGAAGAAAAACTCTTAGAAAAGTATAAGGATACTTCTCTGAAAGAGAAACCTCCAGAATTAAGCCAAAGAGGAGGTGCCCATTACTCAGATGCAGCAGTTGAACTTATGAAATCTATCTATCTGGATAAAAAAGATATACAAATAGTCAATGTATTAAATAACGGCTCTATCAGAGATCTTCCTGACAATGCAGTAGTAGAAGTTCCATGTATCATAGGTGCTAATGGAGCTAAACCTATAAGTATGGGAAGATTGGAAACATATATAAAGGGATTGGCACAGACTGTAAAATACTACGAACAGCTGACGGTAGAATCGGCTATAGAGGGGAACATAGAAAAGGCTAAGCAGGCACTCCTGGTACATCCTTTAGTAGGGGCTAAGGCAGTAGCTGATGGCCTTCTGGAAAGAGTCTTAGAGGAGAATAAAGAATTTCTTCCTCAATTCTTCAGGAGGTAATAGATTATGTATCTACTTGGTGTTGATGCGGGAGCAACCAAGACACACTGTCTGGTTGCTGATGAAAATGGAAAGATATTGGGGTTTGGTTCTGGGGGAACAGGTAATTATGAGGTCTTTGGTTTGGATTCTGCTATGAAAGAGATAGATCATTCGATAACAGAAGCTTTCAATATGGCAGGTATTGAGAGGGCTGACATTGGATGTTTCTGTCTTGCAGGAGCAGACTTCCCTGAAGACTTTACAATGCTGGAAGAGGCTGTAAAGAATCTGAAGAGGGTAGATAGGGTAATAATAAAGAATGATTCTCTTGCAGCACTTAAGGCGGGTATCGTTGAGGAATCTTATGGGATTGCTGTAATTATGGGTACAGGGACCAATGCTGTGGGTATAGGAAAGTCTGGTGAGGAGGCAAGACTGTTTGGAGAAGGCTTCTTATTTGGAGATTGGGGAGGTTCAGGAGATATCTCAAGAGAGATATTACACAGAGTTTTTAGGGCTTATGACGGTCGTGGAGAGCAGACTATCCTGACAGAAAAAGTTTTAGAGTTCTTTGAAGAGTCAGACCTGGTATCATTAGCCAAAAGACTCTACTATGGTAAGATCGATAGATC
>CAZZLK010000006.1:0-8177 GCA_964655195.1 uncultured bacterium | reverse complement strand
CCGTTAGAGAGATTAGACCAGAAAAACGAGAAGAGTTGAAGAGGATTCTTCTGGATCTGGGACTGAGTATTGTTTCCTAGTTTGCATTTTTTAATCTTATTATGTTATTCTATTAGTAAATTATTTAAAAAGGGAGATGATGCTAACTATGGAAATCCCTGTTGTTTTTGGAAGGAAAGGACATAGGCTGATAGGGATATTGCATACTAGAGATTGTAGAGAGAAGGGACCTGGGGTTGTTCTCTTTCATAGTAAAACTTTATAATTATCCGAGGTGTTGAATATGAGAGAGATAGCTTATATGGCTTTGAATACAGCACTTGAATATGGAGCAACCTTCTGCGAGGTAAGGGTTATTAAAAGCAGGAGACAGGGGATAGATGTAAAAAATGGTCTGGTGGAGTCTTTGATAGATAGAGTAGAAGAAGGTATAGGTATAAGAGTTATCGCTAATGGTTCTTGGGGATTTGCTGGCACATCTTTTTTAGACAAGGAGAATGTTATACAGACAGCCAAAAAGGCGGTTGATATAGCCAGAGCCAGTAGCCTGACCAGAAAGAGGAGTGTAGAGCTTGCCCCCAGTAAGAAGATAATTGCTACTTGGAGCAATCAGATCAGGATAAATCCTTTTGAGGTTCCTCTGGATAAGAAGGTGAGTCTACTTATCGAGGCTACAAAGATTATGACTAGGGTTAAAGATGTAAAAATAGCTGAAGGGAGTATGGATTTCTGGGATACAGAGAAACTTTTTATAAATAGCGAAGGGACAGAGATACTGCAGCATATAATCGAGAGTGGTGGGGGTATATCTGCCTACGGTATAAGGGAAGGCGATGTCCAGAGGAGAAGTTATCCAAATTCTTTTGGTGGTCAGTATGAGACCAGAGGATATGAACTAATAGAGGAAATAGACCTGTTGGAGAATGCGCAGAGAATTGCTGAGGAGGCTAGTGCACTGTTAGATGCTCCAGAGTGTCCATCTACAGTTACAACTCTAATACTTGATGGTTCTCAGGTCGCCCTACAGGTTCATGAGTCTATCGGACATCCTACCGAACTTGATAGAATACTGGGTATGGAGGCCAGCTATGCAGGAACAAGTTTTATATCTATAAATGACAGAGGCAGACTCAGATATGGATCTAAGCTTATGAATATTACTGCAGATGCTACACTTCCAGGAGGCTTAGGTTCTTTTGGATACGATGACGAAGGTGTTCCTGCACAGAGGGTTGATATAGTTAAAGAGGGGGTCCTGGTTGGCTTTTTAACCAACAGAGAGACAGCCTTTGTACTTGGAGAGGCTTCAAATGGGACCTGTAGAGCAGATGGATGGAGAAATATTCCTCTTATTAGAATGACCAATATCAATCTGGAACCAGGGGTGGGTACCTTAGAAGACCTTATAAAAGATACAGAGGATGGTATCTTTATGAGTACTAATAAAAGCTGGTCTATAGATGATAAAAGACTAAACTTTCAGTTCGGTACGGAGATAGCATGGGAGATTAAGAATGGAAAACTGACAAGAATTTTGAAGAATCCGAATTATACTGGTATCACTCCGGAGTTTTGGGGTTCACTCGATGGAGTATGTGGTCCTAGCGAGTGGAAGATATGGGGTGTTCCAAACTGTGGAAAAGGTCAGCCATCACAGTTAGCCCATGTTGGGCATGGAACAAGTCCTGCCAGATTTAGAAACGTAAGGGTGGGGGTGAGATAGATGTATCTTAATCCACTAACCTATATTGTAGATAAAGCTAAGGGGATAGATACCGAGTGTTTGCTTATTGCCAATAAACGTATACTAACCAGGTTTGCCAACTCTTATATCCATCAGAATGTCTCAGTAGATGATATAGAGCTATCTATAAGGGTTGTACTTGATGGAAGAAATGGAAAGGTATCGATAAATCAGCTGTCAAAAGATACTCTGGATTCTGCTTTAGGGAGAGCTATCGAGATAGCCAAGTTAACTCCTCCCGATCCAGACTACTATGGTCTTCCAAGCGCTGCATCTCTGGATATGAAAAAGAAGGATCATCTGCTCGAAGATGTCGCCCCAGAAGTCTTAGCTCGAAAGGTCAAGGAGTTTATTGATGCTACCGATAATCTAAATGCTTCAGGAGCGTTAGAGGCAAGTAATATTACAATAGCTATAGCTAATTCAAATGGGATATCATTAGAGGATAATCTTTCTATGATCTCTTTAGAAGCAGTGGTTCAGGATGGTGACTCCAGTGGTTATGTGTACAGTATGGGGAAAAAACTAGAGGATATTGATTTTGTTTCTCTTGCTAAGACCGCTAGTGATAAGGCAAGGAAGGGGCATAACCCTGTTGAACTGTCACCGGGCCGTTATACAGTAGTCCTGGAACCACAGGCAGTAGGTACCCTTGTCTCTTTCCTGGGCTTAATGGGTTTTGGTGCAAAACAGTTTGCTGAGGGCAGGAGTTTTCTAATAGGGAAGCTTGGTGAGAAGATTACATCAGATCTTATATCAATATGGGATTATCCTTCACACCCTAAGAGTATAGGGTTTGGTTTCGATTTTGAAGGTCTTCCCAGAAAGGATGTAGTACTTATAGATAGAGGTACAGCTAAAAATCTGGTGTATGATTTTAAATATTCCAAAAAACTTGGTAAAGAGTCAACAGGCAACGCCTTACCTCAGCCAAATATAGATGGTCCAATTCCTTTTAACCTTACCCTTCTACCAGGAGAAAGCTCTCTGGAAGAGATGATAGCCTCGACTAAGAGGGGAATTTTAGTTACAAGATTTCATTATACAAATATTGTAGACCCTATAAAGACTATCATTACTGGAATGACTAGAGATGGAACGTTTTTGATAGAAGATGGAGAGATAACCACCCCGATAAAGAATATGAGATTTACACAGAGCATCTTAGATGCCTTCAGTTCTACAGAGCTTGTGGGAAAGGACCTCTATATAGCAGGTGAGCACTTTATTTATCCTACCCTAGTTCCAGCTCTGAAGATCAATAGTTTCCAGTTTACGGGAGTGACCAGATAATGTTAAAGATAGAAGGAATTGATGTTTACTATGGAGTTATAAGAGCTCTAAAAGAAGTATCTCTAACTGTTAACGATGGCGAGATCGTTACTCTTATAGGGGCAAATGGTGCGGGAAAGACAACTACATTAAAGACTATATCAGGACTGATAAGACCAAGAAAGGGAAAGATTACCTTCAATGAATATGATCTGACCAAGATGGCTCCCCATGAAATTGCCGGTCTGGGAATCTTACAAGTCCCTGAGGGGAGGAGAATCTTTGGTAACCTCACAGTTATGGAGAATCTCCTTATGGGGGCTTATCTGAGAAAGGATGACATATCTAAAGATCTAGAGTGGGTATTTACTCTCTTTCCCAGACTTAAGGAAAGGCAGAAGCAGAAGGCAGGAACTCTGAGTGGCGGAGAACAGCAGATGCTAGCCATATCAAGGGCTCTTATGGGAAAACCGAGAGTGATGCTTTTGGATGAGCCTTCTCTTGGGTTAGCCCCTTTATTGGTTTTAAACATATTTGAGACCATTCAGGAGATTAACAGACAGGGGGTTACTATACTTCTTGTTGAACAGAATGCTTATATGGCTTTACAGATTGCCCACAGGGCATACGTTATTGAAACAGGAAGGGTAGTTATGGAGGGTACAGGAAAGGAATTACTCAATAATGAGGCGGTCAAAAAAGCTTATTTAGGAGGGTGATATATGAAATTCTTTGCTGATACAGCAAATATAGAAGAGATAAAACAGATAAAGAGGTGGGGGTTACTAGATGGGGTTACTACTAATCCTACTATAATATCTAGAGAGAATAAGCCATTTAGAGAAGTTGTAATGGAGATACTGGAGATTGTTGATGGCCCTGTGAACTTGGAGGTAATAAGCACCGATGCTGAAGGTATGGTCAGAGAGGCTATAAAATTAGCCAGTCTATCTCCAAACGTAGTTGTGAAGATTCCAATGACCACAGAGGGTATTATGGCGGTTAAAGAACTCTCCAGTAGAGGTATAAAGACAAACGTCACCCTTACCTTTTCACCCACCCAGGCACTTATAGCTGCTAAGGCTGGAGCTAATTATGTGAGCCCATTTATAGGTAGATGGGACGATATATCAACAGAAGGTATGCAGGTGGTAGAAGATATCCTCACTATATTCAATAATTATGGCTACAAGACAGAGGTGATTGTAGCAAGTGTAAGACATCCCATTCACATACTGCAGGCAGCAAGACTTGGAGCCCACATAGTTACCGCTCCCTTTAAGGTCTTAGAACAGCTCTTCCATCATCCACTTACAGATATAGGATTGAAGAGATTCTTAGAGGACTGGAAAAAGGTCCCTAATCCAGAATTATAAACCGCTGAGGGGCTAGAATCCTAGCCCCTCAGTATATTTTTGAGATTAGTTAGTCTGTAGATATGAGTCTTTTCCTGATTTATAAGTTCTTTCACTAAAGTCTTCTCTTTATCCTCTAAACCTTCCAAGATCTCATAATAATAGAGAATAGTGTCTTTTTCTATCTGGATGGCTAAATCAAGTATCGATAAATCATCTTTTATATCTTCCACAAACTTCTTTATTTCCTCCGGACTCTTAAAGACCCTATTTTCTACCAATAGATGGAGGTATGCATTAGCCTCGTCCTCTATAAAAGCCTTTTCAAATTTTTCTCCGGTTAACTCCTTATAGATAGACTTAAATACCGTTATATGATCCTTTTCCTCTCCTGCCAAATACTTGGCGAGTTCTATAACCTCCCTGTTTTTTGACATCCCTGCCAGACTTTCATAGAAGATCACTCCATCTTCCTCAATCTTTATAGCCATTTCCAGTATCTCTTTCAAAGAGTAAGTTTTTCCCATCATTCTTCCTCCTTTACAGGATTTTCACTATGATTATATTCTATTGTGTTTTTAAATTCGAACAATTACGAACTTTTTCTCGTATTTTTCCTTGTAGAAGTAAAAGATAAAGGAGGGAAGATTTTATGGAAAAGAGTAACATTAAAAAATGGCTTCCTTACATAGTGGTCGCATTGGTTATAGTGGGTATAGTGATTGCGATCTCTACAAGGAGGACACCTACAGAGCAACCTGCCCAGCAGACCACCACAGAGACAACGACTACGGAAGTAGCTGAGGAGACAACTACGGAAGTAGTTGAGGAAACAACGGAGGAAGTAGCTGAAGACCAGGCTGAATATGACCGTATTCGTAGTATATACTGGGAAGGAGACTATGAAAAGGCTATAGAGGAGTATAAGGCATTTATAGAGAAGTATCCAGAAAGTGAGTGGGTAGATGATGCTATGTACGATATAGCCTCTTGCTACGAGTACCTGGGAGATAATGAAAAAGCTATAAAAGCATATCAAGAAGTAATTGATAAGTATCCGGAGAGCGATTTAGCAGAAAGTGCTCAGTGGAGTATAGACTATCTAAAAGGACAGGAAGAAGAGAGTTAACAGTTTTAGGCATATCGGGGGTAAGTATTTTACCCCCGATTATTTGTTTTTTTCATTTCCTCTCTTAAAGCTTCTAGATATATCCTGGTGAGAAAAACAGTCAGATAGAATCGCTTATAATCGAAACCTTTATCAGACTTTAAGATATTTTTTATCCTTTTTTCATTTATATAGCCGAAACCTGTAAGAATCTGGTTTAGAATCCTGTGGAATAGAGTATCCTGTATCATAAGCCTTACTTCAAAGGTAGGATACTTCTTTAAAAGATATAAAGCACTTCTTGCACGTTCTCTCTCCTTTTCTATAAGAGCTCTTAGTCCATTCTCGTCAGGTAATGGTTGATAATGATACCCTATGGCATCCGGAACTTTAACAGACTTTATTCCAGAAGCCTTGAGTTTCAACCCGAAGTCTATATCCTCCCATCCATAGACATTAAAGACCTCATCAAATCCGTTAACTCGGATAAAGATATCTCTTGGTATGGAGGCATTCCCAGAAGCAAAATAGGCGTTAGAGAAGTCTAATATAGAACCTTTTTTGGATAACTCTGAGTCTATCTGAGATATAGCTATAACTGGTCCAACCGCTACTACCCCATCTGGATGGTTCCTGTGGACTCTCACATGGCTACTTATAAAATCTGGAAGGACAAATATGTCACTGTCTATAAAGATTACAAGATCACCTTCACTCTCTCTTACACCCAGATTCCTACAAAATGCCGGACCCTTTCTCTCTGAAAGAGGTATATATCTGAAATTTCTATACCTACTAAAATCTTTTAGAGCCTCTCTAGTGTTATCTTCACTACCATCATCTACGACTATTACCTCATATTGAGAATAGTCCTGTTCCACAATGTTTTTTACACATTTGTATATAATTCTCTCTCTGTTTCTGGTTGGAATAACTACACTGACTTTCATTTATAATTCATTATACCATATAGTATTAGGATGTCATTTTTGATAGAATAGAATGGAATCAATTTTACAGGAGGAAGAGTAAATTTGGATACTTCTGGACATATTAATCCTTATTTGAAGAAGGTACTCGGAACAATAAAACTGGATAAGGTATTTGTATACGGTAAGGGTAATTATCTATACGATGAGGAAGGAATTTGCTATTTAGATTTTATCTCATCATTTGGAGCAATGCCTTTCGGTTTTAATCATCCTGAGATATGGGAAGTCTTAGAAAAGATAAGAAGAGAATATATTCCTAGTATTGTTCAGGCTTCAGATTCTAGATATCAGGAGAAGGTAGCAGAGAGACTTATAGATCTGGCTCCTGAGGGACTTAGTTATGTAGTATTTACTAACTCTGGGACAGAGGCTGTCGAAGTAGCTATAAGGATGGCTTTTCTAACAACAGGGAGAAAAAGGTTTATAGTTACTAAAGGTGGATATCATGGGGTACAGAGTGAAGGTTTTACTTATATACCCTATGGAGATATCGATGCCTTAGAGAAGGAATTGATGGAAAATAGAGATCAGTATGCTGGATTCATCGTGGAACCTATTCAGGGAGAGGGTGGTATAATCCTTCCCCCTAAAGGTTATCTCTCTAAAGCTGTAGAGTTATGCAATAAATACAATGTTGCCTTTATTCTTGATGAAATTCAGACTGGTTTGGGCCGTACTGGCTTTTTCTTTTTATGCGAGGAAGAAGGTATAAAGCCAGATATACTTCTTATTGGTAAGGTGTTGGGAGGAGGGATATATCCGGTTAGTGCATGTCTAGTCAGAGAAAGATTTTATCCAGAAGGGTTTGATCTTATGAACTTTTCCACTTTTGCTGGTAACAATATAGCCTGCCTGATAGCGGATAGAGTCTTGGATATTCTGACTAGGGATGATAGAAGAATGATAGCTAGAATAAGAGAAAATGGCGAGAAGCTATTAAGAGAGCTGATAAACTTGAAGGCTGAGTTTCCTAATCTTATAAAAGAGGTAAGAGGAAAGGGATATCTTATAGGTATAGAACTGGAGATGAATAGAAAGACATACCCTCAAAGTATACTGAGTGTCCTTTCTGAGCAGGGAAATCTGGTCCCACTGGTGGTCAGTTATCTGTTGAATGAGAAAAGGATAAGACTAGCTCCAACGCTAAAGAATGGCAGGGTGATAAGATTAGAGCCATCATTTATAACAGAGTGGGACGAATGTCAGAGGGTTATTGATTCTCTTAGAGACCTCTTTAATATCTTGGACAGGATGAATACACCTGAAATTATTAGACCTGTGTTAGATATAGATAAGGAAGATCTCCCAATGTATAATTTAAGTACCATTAAGAGAGAACCATGGGAAGATATTCCTACCTCTGAAGATGATGGAAGGTTCGCTTTTCTGGTTCATCCTCTAGACCTTGCCAATTACTATGAGTTTGATCCGTCTCTCTCTGTACTTCCAAGAGAGAAGATAGCCGTATTCTCTGAGATCGGAAAAGATCTAATAAAGCCCTTTGTGATAGGAAAGACAAGGGTAATCTCTGACTATGGTGCCACTGCCTATGGAGAATTTATCAATATACCTTATACTGCAAGACAGATGATAGAAACACCACAGGATAAAATGTTGAAGATCATAGAAGATGCTATTATTCTTGCGGTTAATAGAGGGGCTAGGATTGTAGGACTTGGGGCGTATACATCTGTAGTTACAAGAGG
>CAZZLK010000005.1:0-26134 GCA_964655195.1 uncultured bacterium | reverse complement strand
TGTAATAGAAGGAGATAGGGAGCTGGGAAGATTTTATCTGTATAGAGAGGACAATGCCCTGTATAATATTTATAGATCATTTATCATTTCAACAGTTTTATCCATAGTGTCTGGGCTTTTAATAGCTATTATACTTGCCAGATTCTTCATTTTAAGAGTCCTTTCTCATTTAGATTCTTTCAGAAAAAAGGCAGAGGATATCTCTCGAGGAAGATATGAGTCATTTATAGAAATAAAAGGTGATGAGGAGATAGCAAGTCTTGCTAGGAGTTTCAATGAGATGATTTCCAGGATCAAAGAGAGGGAATCTGCCCTTGAACTGGCAAGGCTTCGGGCACGGGAGATATCATATACTGATGAGCTTACCAATATACCAAACAGACGGTATATGGAAGAATATGTCACAAAGCTTATAGACCTGGGAAGGAAATTTTCTCTGGTATTTTTAGACTTGGATGGTTTCAAGAAGGTCAATGATATTCTGGGACATCAGAGGGGAGATGAATTACTCCATAATATAGCCAAATGGTTTAGGACAAACCTTAGGGAGACAGATATGGTGGTTAGTAGATACGGTGGAGACGAGTTCTGCCTAATACTTGTAGGTGCGGATAAGAAGTCTTCAGAACGAATTGTAGAGAGGCTGTATAAAAGGTTTCACGAAGAGGACTTCTTTACAGAAGAGATACCGATAAGTTTCAGTTACGGGATTGCCAGTTATCCAGATGATGCAGATAATATGTATGGACTACTCAACATAGCAGATAGAGAGATGTATAAAATGAAAGAGAACCGGAAAAGATTCTCCGCCTAAAGTGGGGCTTGATTTTTTAGCCAAAGTATGTATACTATTATAAGGTTTTAGACTTTTACTTAACCAAAATTACAGGAAAATGGAGGCTAAAATACGCTATGAAGACTTATTTACCTAAAAAAGGAGAAGTTGAGCGTAAGTGGTATGTTGTAGATGCAACCAATAAGCCTCTGGGTAGATTGGCTAGTAAGATAGCCAGTATACTTAGAGGAAAACATAAGACCTGCTTTTCTCCCAGTGTAGACACTGGAGACTTTGTCATAGTTATCAATGCGGAAAAGGTTAAAGTTACTGGCAAAAAGTACACCCAGAAATTATACTACCATCATACGATGTATCCTGGAGGACTTAGAGTAAAGTCGTTCAGAGAGATGATGGAAGAAGACCCAACTAAAGTTATAGAGCATGCAGTAAGAGGCATGTTGCCACATAATTCCCTAGGGGAAAAGCAGTTTAAGAAGTTAAAGGTCTACACTGGAAATGAGCATCCCCATTCCGCACAAAAACCAGAACCTTTAGAGTTATAAGACAATTTTCACTTGTCACCCTCATAAACCCTGTGTTATAATTACGGGCTGTTATGCCCGTTAATTTTTTATTATACAGGAGGAGAGTTATAGAATGAAGAGTTTTCCAACTACAAAAGAAGAGATACTGAGGTATGTTAGAGATAACGATATATATTTTATAGAGATATGGTTTACAGATATACTTGGTTATCTAAAAAGTTTTGCCATCACCAGCCACGAACTGGAAAAGGCATTTGAAGAAGGGCTAGGTTTTGATGGGTCTTCGATAAGAGGATTTACAAGAATAGACGAGAGCGATATGATGGCTATTCCAGAACCAGAGACATTTGCCGTGCTTCCATGGAGGCCTAAGGAGAGAAAGGTAGCTAGAGTCTTTGCTACTATAGTGGAACCGAATGGAAAACCATACGAAGGGGACCCCAGAAATGTCCTCAGGAAGATTTTAGGAAAGGCTAAAGATATGGGTTTTGACTTCTATGTTGGACCCGAACTTGAATACTTTTACATAAAGAATCCTTCAGTAGAGCCGGAAGTACTGGATTGGGGCGGATACTTTGACCTTATACCGAGAGATGAAGCTATAGATATAAGACATCAAACGGTGATTATGTTAGAACAGCTTGGTATAGAGGTAGAATCAAGCCACCACGAAGGAGCGCCATCTCAACATGAGATAGACTTCAGGTATAGTGATGCATTGAGTATGGCTGATACGGTTATGACTGCAAGGCTGGTAGTTAAAGAGGTTGCCTATATGAATGGTGTTTATGCTACATTTATGCCCAAGCCATTTTCAGGGTACAATGGTTCGGGTATGCATGTACATATGAGTCTATTTCAGGATGGACGTAATGCCTTCTTTGATCCAGATGATAAATATCATCTCTCTCCTATTGCTAAACATTTCATAGCTGGACTTATGAGACATGCGAAAGAGATAACACTCATCACTAATCAGTGGGTAAATTCCTATAAAAGATTGGTACCTGGATATGAAGCGCCAGTTTATATCTCCTGGGCTCTCAGGAACAGATCGGATCTAATAAGAGTACCGATGTATAAGGTGGGTAAAGAAGATGCTACAAGGATTGAGTATAGGGCTCCCGATCCCGCATGTAACCCATATCTAGCATTTGCGGTGATACTTGGTGCAGGACTTGAGGGTGTAGAGAAGAAGTATCCACTGCCTGAACCTATAGAAGAGAATGTCTACTTTATGTCAGAGGAAGAGAGAAGAGCCAGAGGAATAGAAAATCTACCAGGAAGTCTTATAGAGGCGATAGAAATTACAGAAAAGAGTGAACTTGTAAAAAAGATTCTGGGAGAGCATGTCTTCAGGAACTTCATAGATAATAAGAGGATAGAATGGGATAACTATCGCAAACAGGTAACAAGTTATGAATTAAAGACCTATCTACCTATATTGTAGCCTGTAAGTTTAATCTCTTGCAAGATACCGATCATTTCGCTAACTAGCTCTGCTCCTTTTAGGAGCAGAGCTTCTTCTTTGGTAAGATTGGAGATCTCCTGAATTATATCTGTTAATAGTAACCTGGCATCAGCTTCCTCAAGGTTCTGTTTATAAATGCCCTGTGTCTCCAGAATGTTTCTAAATATATTCTCCAGACCTCCAATTCTCGATCTTTCACTGGAAACTTTATCTATGGCAATATCTATTTTACTCAGCAAAAGGTCTGTATCAGATGAGTCCAGATCGTCTAATCCTAAACCTGAAAGACTTATATCTGGCAAGGCAAAAGTAATCTTTTCCTTTCCTAAGGATATAGTAAACGGCTCAGGGGCTGTCTGAAAACGGATAAGTGGGAGTAAATTAAGAACTTCTTTCTTTAAAGTAAAACTTATCCCATCCAGTCTAATTTCTCTACAGTTAGAAGTGTATACCTTGCCATTAAAAGAGAAAACTATGTCCTCGGCAGAGCTCAATACAGGATATCCAATATTAACAGTCTCCTTACCTATATTAAAAACTGCAGAACCTTCTTGAACCACTTCAAAAATCTTACTTGATCTATCACTCTGATCGATCCTTATCCTTCCATCACTATATGACGCCAGGATTCCAATACCAAGGTTATTTAGACCATTTATAACATCACCAATCGTAGAAGATTCATTCAAGATTAAAGTAGCAACAGGACCCGTTTCATCCAAGAAGGTAAGAGAAAGAGTCCCTTGGAGGTCCAATATATTACCTAGTAAGGTATCCTCTCTTGCCTCTATAACCTCGTAACCTTCACTATGGATTCCATCTGTTATACTTACCTCCAGTCTCTCATTGGGGTTAGAATAGGTAAAAACAAACCTATCTATTGTAGAGTTAAATGCAACATTTACATCTATCCCGAGATTATTCCTCAGCTGGTTCCTTATAAGCAAACTGGCATAATCTAAGGCATATGAACTTGAGATACTAAAGCTAACAGATCTACCACTAAAACCAGTAAACTCAAATGTTAAAGGTTCTGTACAGTTGAAATAATCTCCAAGTAATGTACCTCCAGTTACTTCAGGTCCCTTCCTATACCCTTCTATATAGTTTAACTTCTTATAAGTAAATGTGCCGTTAGGTGCCTCTAAAGATGTTACCTCTAAGATAGAAGAGAAATATTTTGCCCCTTCAACTGAGTTTACCTCAGAGATATCTATAGTATATCTGGTACCAGCTTCAATAGATGATAGGACTATCTGTTTGCCTTCTGAATCGTAGTAAGCAACAATACTCAGATTATTCTCCAACAGGACACTATTAATCTTATCTACTGCTGAAGAGATAGTATCTCCACTTTCGGGAGATACAGTTAAGGGAACTGCCACTGTTTTATTATCGCTAGTTATGTATATAGTTTTTATATAGCCATCAGAAACTGACTCTTCCAGTGCAAAATAGAGAGAGGTTGAAAGAGATATATCCTGAATGGTCCTGAAAGGTAAAGCAACTTCAGACAATTTACCCGCAGATAGTAGAGATATACTATATATTCCCGCCGGTAGAGACGATGATATGTAAAGGTCCTCTATATACTCTTTCCCCTCTATATAAAGGACTTTAGAAGGAGATCCAGTAAGCAGAGATTTATTATTATACCTGGTAGTTTTAACTATATCCTCTATCTCTAAAAGAGATTGTTTTATCTCCTCTCTATATGCTTCTCTATCAAGCTCAGTATTGGTATCTTCGTTTAACTTCAGCACAAGATTTCTTGTTCTTGCCAAAAGAGAACCTATTTTCGATAAGGCTCCGTCTATGGTCCTGAGTATCGATATCCCATCGTTTAAGTTGTCTATGCCTGTAGAGATGACACTTAGTTGATACCTTAATCTCGAAGATATGGATATACAAACTGCATCATCACTTGCTCTATTAACCCTTAGTCCAGAAGATAATCTCTCCAAAGATAACGACAGGAAATTCTCTCTAACTTTTAAATGCCTAAGAGTAGATGAAATCTGAATATCCATCTTCAATGTCTGAAATGTCTCATATTTGTAAACACCATAGCTATTCCATATCTGTCTGCCATCTCTATAGACTCTCTGTCTCTTATAGACCCTCCTGGCTGAATTATAGCTTTTATCCCAGCCTTACCAGCCTCTTCTACCGAATCTGAAAATGGGAAAAAGCCATCAGATGCAAGGACCGCTCCACAGGCATCTTTACCTGCTCGAGAGATAGCCAATCTCACTGAGTCTACCCTGTTTGGTTGTCCTCCACCTATACCCAGGGTCCTTCCATTCTTGGCAACTACTATCGCATTTGACTTAACATACTTCACTACCTTATAGGCGAAGATCAGGTCATCCCTTAATGAATTATCTAAAGGGGTCTCTGTAACAACCTTGAACTCGTCTATATCCTCTGTATCCCAGTCCTGCACCAGAAATCCTCCCTGTATGCCTTTTATCTCTAAACCCATAGGAGGTTCAAAGAAAGCAGGATGGACTAATATCCGGAGGTTTTTCTTGTGTCTTAAAATCTCCAAAGCCTTCTCTGATATGCTGGGGCATATAATACATTCAATAAAATATGGATCCATAGCCTTAGCAAGGGTTTCATCCAGTTCCCTATTTATACCGATAATACTTCCAAAGGCTGATACAGGGTCTGCCTGCCAGGCATTAATAAATGCAGATAGAATATCACTATCTACCGCCACCCCACAGGGAACATTGTGTTTTATTATCACAGCACATGGTTTATCAAAAGAACGAGCCAGGCTCCATGCCACATCCAAGTCCAAGATATTATTATAGGAGAGTTCTTTACCATGTATCTGTGTTGCCATCAGTACACTATTACCCTTAGTGATATATGCAGAAGCAGATTGGTGAGGATTTTCCCCGTATCTTAAGTCTAGAAACTTCTTCCCGGCAACAAGAAAATATCTAGGCATCTTAGAGCCATCCAGGTAATTGGATATTATGGAATCATATCTGGATGTCACAGCAAAAGCCTTTACTGCAAGAGACCTCCTGGTCTCATAAGTTACATCTCCTTTTTCTCTTAACTCCTGCATTACTATGCTATAATCATCGGGGTCAGTAATGACAACTACGTCAGTAAAGTTCTTTGCAGAAGCCCTTATTAAAGTTACCCCACCTATATCGATATTCTCTAATGCCTCTTCTAATCCTGCTCCCCTGTCTATTACATCTTCAAATGGATAGAGATTTACCACCACCAGATCTATAGTCTCTATTCCTAGAGAAGAAAGTTCCTCCAGCTGATCCTTCCTTCTAGCAAGAATTCCACACATTATAACTGGATGTAATGTCTTAACCCTTCCATCTAATATCTCTTTAAAACCTGTTATAGTGGATATATCGATCACTTCCAGTCCATTGTCCCTCAATAATCTGGCAGTGCCAGAGGTAGATATGAGCTGTATACCTTTAGAGGCTAAAAATTTGGCAAAATCAACCACTCCTCTTTTATCATAAACACTGATCAAAGCCCTCTTTATCAATAAAGACCCTCCTTCCTACCACTCTAAGTCTATTTTCACCAAAAAGTCTTATAGCTTCGACTAAGATCTTATGCTCCTTTTCCAGTATCCTAGCAGATAGGCTCTCTACTGTATCATCATCATAGACAGGGACTGCCTCCTGCAAGATGATCGGTCCCCCATCAACTATCTCATTTACAAAATGGACAGTACAACCGGTTATCTTCACCCCATATTCAAGTGCCTGCCTCTGAGCTTCAAGGCCTGGAAAGCTTGGAAGCAAAGAAGGATGAATATTTATTATCCTTAATGGGAACCGGCTGACAAAGTCTGCTGAAAGGATCCTCATAAAACCTGCAAGGACTATAAGATCCACTTTATTTTCTTCTAATATCCTTATAATCTCTCTCTCAAATTCACTTCTCTTTCCAGGTTTTACATATGCGGTAGGTATATTAGCCCTTTTTGCCCTTTCAAGAGCCATCGCTTTAGGATTATCACTTATCACTATGACTATCTCTGCCAGAAGTTTCCCTTCATTGATACTGTCTATGATAGCCTGCAGATTGGTCCCTCTACCAGAGGCCAGGACTCCAAGTCTAAGTTTTTTATCCAATTACAACACCTCTCTTACCTGACTCTATCTTTCCAATTATGATGGTCTCTTTTAAAATAGAATTAATCTTATCTGCCTCTTTTCTATCAGCTATAAGGACCATTCCTATCCCCATATTAAACGTCCTGTACATTTCTACCTTAGGAAGTTTTAATCTCTCACCGATAAAAGTAAAGATTGGTGGTAGAGGAATAGTCTTACTATCTATATGAGCATAAAGTCCTTCTGGAAGTATCCTCGGTATATTGTCTACCATACCTCCACCAGTTATGTGAGCTATTCCTTTAACTTTAACCTCACTCTCTAATAATATCTTTATCTGTCTCCAGTAGATTCTCGTAGGTGTCAGTAATTCCTCATATAGAGGTTTATCTAGGGGAGGATAGATCCTATCAAGAGATAGCCCTTTATCTCTGATAAACCTTCTAACTAGCGAAAATCCATTACTGTGAAGACCAGAGGATGGAATGCCTATTATGACATCTCCATCCTCTATTTTCTTACCATCGATTATACTATCCTTCTCCACTATACCAACAGCAAAACCAGCCAGATCATATCTATCTTCAGGGTAGAAATCAGGCATCTCTGCAGTCTCTCCACCTACAAGCGGACACTCTGCCTCATTGCAACCAGCAACTATCCCTTCTATGACCTTCTCCATCACCTCCAGATTTAACTTCCCACAGGCTATATAATCAAGAAAGAATAGAGGTTTGGCTCCATACACAATCACATCATTGACCCCCATAGCCACAAGATCTATACCCACGGTATTGTGTATATTAACTGCCTGTGCTATAAGGAGTTTGGTACCAACACCATCCGTAGAAGAAACCAGCACAGGGTCTTTATATTGGGAAATACTGATTAAGGAAGCAAAACCACCTATTCCGTCCAGCACATAAAAAGGTCTATTAGAGGTCTTTTTCTTTATAATATCAACAAAAGCTAATCCTTTATCTATATCCACCCCGGCAGATCTATAATCCAGATTCTCCATCGCCAATCACTCCAATTTTGTCTTTTACTTAAAAATCCTCCGATATTCTAGCATAAATATCCTTAGGACACTGTATATCTTCCGAATAAACATCTCCTGTAAGTGCATAAGCCAATGCCCTACACCCTATACATTCTTCTATCTCACAGAGATGACATTTTCCTTTTAGAAGGTCCTTTGTTATTCTACTCCTGAAATCTCCAAGCCTATCGAGGATATTATAGAACACCTCGGTCTTCAAATCTCCAAGGGCAATCGGTAATCTCCTACAGGGATATACAATACCATTTGGCATAAGACACATAGCCTCATCACCCAGATTACACAGGGCGCCTAAGATCTCTCCCTCCTTTATGTCTAAAAAGAAGGCTCTATAAGGGAGGAGATCCTTTGGGCTTATATCAAAAAGGTTCCCTATACATTCAAGGACATACATCCACTCTTTAGTTCCTAGTGTTTTATCTATGATATCCCTACCCTTCCCCAGAGGGACGAATCTCTCAAGTATGATACCCTTAACACCTAGCTGAGTCCCTAACTTATACATATCCTCTATCTTATCATAGTTGATTCTAGTAAGAGTAAACATAAGTATTATTCTTTCAGAGATATGCTGGATATTCTCTATTACTCTATCAAAATTTCCCGTCCCTCTTATAAGGTCGTTAGTCTCCCGAGCGGGACCTTCAAGGGAGACCTTAATATATTTTAACTTCTTATAAGAATTTAATCTGGGATAAAGTTCCTTCAAACCGATACCATTGGTAATTAGGTTAACCTCTTTTACAAGATCTTCCTCCTCTAATAGTCTCATAAGAGGAAAAAAGAGTGGAGAAATCAGAGGTTCTCCCCCAGTGATATTAATACTCAAGCCTTTATAGCCCCTGATCTTTAGAGAAGAGCACATATCCTCTAAGATATTCTTCCAGAGAACTATAGGTATATCCCTCTTATCATCAAACCTATCCTGGTAACAGTGTCTGCATCTCAAGTTACACAAATCTGTAATATGCCATTGAAAGGCAAACTCCTTCTCCATAGATGTCGCTCCCTTGACTTAAATAAATATATGTCTTATAATTTTCTGTGGTTACTGATAATTACCTGTTAAATGGGTCCAGAATGGCTCTCGAATGGGTAATAAATGGATAGGGGTGGACCTGAGTATTTAGGATCCACCCCATTGCTATGTATGGACCTTCTCCAGATATTGTCTTAGGTCAGCCAGATCCACATACCTGTCAGCTGCATTTCTGAGTTCTATAGCCACATGACCAAGGGTAGAAACCACAACTATCTCTTTTCCCACCATTCTAAGATACTCTACGACACTTTCAAAATCGCTATCTCCGGAAAAGAGATAAGCCTCATCATAGTGACTGGAAGTGAGTATAAGATCCAGAGTTATCTCTACATCCATATTACTCTTCTGTTTTTCTTCATTATCTACAGATGATATTGTCTTTAGAGGCTTCTTCCTCACCGTATATCCTATTAGAGTCAGCGCTTTAAGGAAGTTCTCCTGATTCTGGTCACTGGTGTCATAACCTGAGTAATAGAATGCGTTATAGAAGTTTTCATTCCCTTTAAAATAATTAAGGAGCTTCTCAAAATCTATATTCCATTTTAATTTTCTCTGAACAAAATATAAATTATTACCATCTATAAATAAAGCCCTTCTTCCCATAAAATCAATCTTATCCTCCTAAAACAATTTTATTAGTTCAATTTTACTCTCGTTATCTACTCTTGACAATAGGTAGGTAATTAATTAAAATTTAACCATCTAAGAATTAATCAAACTAATATGGAGGAAAAATAATGAGCATTATTACAGAAGTAAGAGGAAGAGAGATCCTGGATTCTAGAGGAAATCCAACAGTTGAGGTTGAAGTCTATCTAGAAAGTGGACATATGGGAAGAGCAAGTGTCCCATCTGGAGCTTCCACAGGGATTCATGAAGCCCTTGAATTAAGAGACGGAGACCCCAGTAGATATCTGGGAAGGGGGGTTAAAAACGCTGTAAAAAATATAAACGAGGTAATAGCTCCTGAACTAGTTGGAAGAGATGCCTTAAATCAGAAAAACATAGACAGAATCCTTATCGAACTCGATGGAACTCCTAATAAGAGTAGACTTGGAGCAAATGCCATACTTGGAGTATCCCTGGCAGTAGCCAAAGCGGTAGCCAATTTCCTAGAGATACCTCTATACAGGTATATTGGTGGAACAAATGCTTCCATACTTCCGGTACCATTGATGAATATAATAAATGGTGGTAAGCATGCAGATAATCCGCTAGACTTCCAGGAATTTATGATAGTACCAGCAGGAGCTTCTTCATTTAGGGAGGCACTGAGAATGGGAGCAGAGACCTTCCATACATTGAAGAAGGTCCTGCAGAGTAGAGGACTCAATACGAATGTTGGTGATGAAGGTGGTTTTGCCCCGAACCTATCGACTAATGAATCTGCAATAGAAGCCATAGTTGAGGCTATAGAAAAGGCAGGATATAAAGCTGGTAAAGATATTTTTGTAGCATTAGATGTTGCTGCAAGTAATATCTATGAAAACGGCAAATATCACTTTGGAGGGAAAGAATATTCGGTAGAGGAACTCATATCTTATTACGAAGTACTCCTTGAGAAATATCCAATAATCTCTATAGAAGATGGATTAGCAGAAGACGACTGGGATGGATGGAAGCTCCTTACTGAAAGGTTGGGCAATAAAGTTCAATTGGTAGGTGACGATCTTTTTGTTACCAATGTGAAGCGTCTGTCAAAAGGGATCGAGATGAAAGTGGCTAATTCGATCCTTATAAAGGTCAATCAGATAGGGACACTTAGTGAGACCCTAGAGACGGTAGAGATGGCTAAAAGAGCTGGCTATACCAGTATTATTTCACATCGTTCAGGGGAAACAGAAGATACCACCATAGCAGATCTGGCTGTAGCAGTTGGATGTGGACAGATAAAGACAGGTGCTCCTTCCAGAACAGATAGGGTAGCAAAGTACAATCAGCTCTTAAGGATAGAGGAAGATTTAGGTCCAACTGCCAGTTATCTAGGGGTCAAGGCTTTTTCTAAAAAGATATGAGAAAGACTAAAATAATAGCTACAATAGGTCCGGCTAGCGATTCTCCTGAGGTCATCAAAAAGTTTATACAGGCAGGAGTAGAGGTATTCAGGCTGAATTTTTCTCATGGAGATCAGGAGTATCATGCCAATGTATTCAATCTTATAAGAGAAATATCTAACTCCTTAAAGAAACCTGTAGCTATCCTTCAGGATCTACAGGGTCCAAAGCTCAGGGTTGGAATATTAGCGCAGGAAGGAATAACGCTCTTAAAAGGGGACGAGGTGCTATTGAAACTTACAGAAAAGAGCGATGACCCAAAAGTTATACCAATAAAAGAGAAGGAGCTCATAGATGCACTTCGTCCCAATGCCTCTGTGATGCTTGCAGATGGTCTTATTGAGTTAAAAGTTGTAGAGAAAAGAGAAAATGAAGTCCTCTGCAAGGTAGTGAACGGAGGAAAATTAGAAAGTAAAAAGGGGATAAATGTTCCCAATATCACCATTAATATCCCTTCTGTGACTTCAAAGGACATTGATGATATAATGTTCGGTATAAAGTTGGGGGTAGACTTTATAGCGGTCTCTTTTGTAAGGAAAGCGGCAGATGTATTACAGGTAAAGAACATACTGGAGGCTTCAAGGGTAAATATCCCTGTAATAGCAAAGATTGAAAAACACGAGGCAGTAGAGAATATAGATGATATAGTTCTAGCATCGGATGGAGTTATGGTTGCCAGAGGAGATCTGGGTGTAGAGATACCTCTAGAAGAGGTTCCTATCGTACAGAAGATTATAATAGAAAAGTGTAACAGGTTAGGTAAACCGGTAATCACTGCCACACAGATGTTAGACTCTATGATGAGAAATCCTAGGCCCACAAGGGCAGAGGTCTCGGATGTAGCTAATGCAATCTTTGATGGAACAGATGCTATTATGCTTTCTGGAGAGACAGCTATAGGCGAATATCCGGTAGAATCTATTTTGACTATGGCTAAGATAGCTGAGCATACAGAATCCCAGTTAAAATACAGTGACATACTTAGGAAAAGGGCTGAGTTTTCTACAAACTCTCCTACCGATGCCATAGGATACGCTACCTGTGAGATAGCCCAAAGACTTGGGGCAAAGGCAATAATTACCTCTACACAATCGGGATATACCGCAAGGATGGTGGCTAAATATAGACCTGCTCAGCCTATCATTGCAGTTACCCCAGACGAAAAGGTTCAGAGGAGACTGCTTCTATTCTGGGGAATTAATCCAATAACAACAAAGATATACAAAACAACGGATGAAATGATAGAGGCTTCTGTTCAGGCTTCCTTAGAGGCTGGTTTTATCAGAAAAGGTGATACCGTTATACTTACCGGAGGTATTCCGGTAGGGATAGGAGGAACAACAAACTTCCTTAAGGTGCATCAGGTTTGAATAAATTATGTAGGGTTATACTCTCAGCTTTTATAATTGCCTATTTAATAGTTTTAACAAGGTCTACCTTAATTGTCCTGTATCGTATAAATGAAAGTAAGACTAGAATACTTCAATTAAAAGAAGAACTGAACAGATTAAGAGAGAAAAACAGAGATTTGGAAGAAAAGGTATATAGACTTAAGTATGATGACAAGTATATAGAAATTCTAATAAGAGAGGAGTTAGGATGGACAAAACCTGGAGAGATTCTGTGCATTCCAACACAAAATCGGTAGAAAATAATCAGATTGTAGAGGGAAAGGTTAAGAAGATTACTAAATTTGGAGCTTTTTTAACACTTAATGATGGTAGAGAGGCATTCCTGCACATTTCAGAGATCGATACCTCCTATGTAAAGGAGGTAAGTGATTATCTCCACGAGGGAGATAGGGTAAAGGCAGTAGTGATAGGACACAACAAAAGGGGAGATCTGGAGGTTTCTATAAAGAGGCTCAAGTCTTTAGAGGAGTTTGAATTTAAACTATCCCATTTCCTAAAAGAGAGCAATGAAAGACTTGGGGACCTGAAGAAGAGTCTGGAAGAGAAGTGGAAGGGCAAGCAGAAAAAGTGGTAGTCTAGAGTACCAAAGTTTAAGACAACGGCGTCTTACTGCATTCTCATCCGATGGCGGATTCCCTAGAGACTGCAACTAACTTTTATTTGTTTTACACAGGTCATTAATCCATTTATGGAAGGGTGATGGGATTATGCCAAGGACAAGTATTAAAGAATTAAGAAAGATTATAGAAGAGAAGGATAGAGAGATATATCTTTTAAGAAACGAGTTAGAGAGGAAAAATGCTGAGCTCGATAAGATAGTTGAAATTTCCTCTCTTGTAGCGTTACAGCTTAGCTCTGTTGATAATATACTTAACCTTATAGTAACAATAACTGCAGAACTTTTAAACACAAAGATCTGTTCTATAATGCTTATAGATGAAGGGAGAAAGGAATTCGTAATTAAAGCCACTCAGAGTTTAGATGAGGAGTATAAGAATAAGCCCAATTTAAAGTTAGATCAAGGGATAAGTGGATTAGTAGTAAAGGAAGGACATCCTATCATAGTATCAGACATCAGAGAGGATCAAAGGTTCTTCTACAGAGATATCGCAAAGAGGTTAGGGCTAGTTTCTATGTTATCAGTCCCTATGCATTTCAGAGAAAAGATAATAGGAGTAATAAATGTATATACTTCAGAAGAACATAGTTTTACAAAGGAAGAGGTCAATATAGTACAAACTCTAGCTAATTATGCAGCAATTGCAGTCGGAAGTAGTCAGCTTATAGAGGAAGTAATAAAACTCAAGGAGACATTAGAGATCAGAAAACTGATAGAAAAGGCAAAAGGAATTTTGATGAAACACAGAGAGATGAGCGAAGAAGAGGCATATAGATTCATACAGAAAAAAAGTATGGATACAGGAAAATCTATGAAGGAGATAGCATCAGCTATATGCCTCTTTTACGAGATAAGCTAATAGGCGTATAGTCTGCCATATGGCCTTTTATTGTACGGGATAAGCTTATAAAATACCTGAGCCATAAGTTCGTTAATTTTTACATTGAAATAACGTGAAAAATCTAATAGCTGTTCATATAAAAATTTCATATCATTCTCGTCCAGCTCTAAGATCTTAATTTCTCTGCTCAATTTGTAATCTGGAACCGTTCCTCTAACATAGATAATGCCTCCATGCATTCCCGTGCCACAAAAGTACCCTATGATATTGTCGCTTTGTTCATTTAGTCCTAAAACAATAATCCTCCCTCCTGCCATATACTCTCCAAGAAAGTCGCCACATTTACCACCGATTACAAGAATAGGGACTTTATTCTCATATTCCTTCATATGTATCCCTACCCTATAACCAGCCGAACCTTTTACAAATATTCTCCCTCCTCTCATCCCATAACCCATAAGATCCCCAACATCACCATGGATGATGATCTCACCGTCATTCATAGTGTTACCTGCCCCATCCTGAGTATTTCCAAACACCTCTATAGTAGGGCCATTCATAAATACTCCAAGGTCATTCCCTGGAACACCATATACTTCTAAAGCTCTTTCTGGAAAGGTAAGACCATCACCTATATATCTCTGGCCATTCACATCAAGTATCTTAATATGCTGATAGCCCTCTTCAAATGTTTTCCTTATCTCATCATTGAGTTCCTTATAATGTAATCCCTTAGCTGATATAACCTTTAATCTCTCTTCCTTTTCCATATCAAACTCCTGTAATCTTTTCCTTTCTAAATTCTTTTGGTAGATCTAAGAATCCAAAATTATCAGATAAGAGGCGATCTTTAAAACTGGAGACATCTATTCCATTTTTCATAAGGTCTAGTATCATTCCGGTTCTATCTATAGAGTTTATAAACATAAAGCCCAAGATCTTACCATCCCTAATATATATCTTCCTGTATATCTTCTTCTTCATATCTAGTCTTCTTAAAGTTTCTACATCAGGATTAGGATTTACCAAGCCGGCAGACATAATATGGATATCAAAGAAACCGATAGAATTCATGGGGAAGCTCCCACTATATATCTTCTCTCTCCCTGCCATATTAAGTCCTGCGACTTCTCCCTGCATATATGCATTTGGGAATATAGGAATCACCTTATTCTCATTATTCATCATATCTAGAGCCTCTGCAACGTCACCTGCAGAATATACATCTGGTATGCTTGTCTCCATCCTATCATTTACTAGAATCCCCCTATTTATCTTTAAAGCGGTACCTCTAAAGATATCAACATTAGGTACAACCCCTATAGCAAAGATAAGAATATCTGCAGGAAGTCTTTCTGAGGATTTTAATATTACCTCTTTTACACTGCTATTACCAAGAATCTCTCTTACAGAGTCTTCCAGGTAGAATCTTATTCCCTTTTCTTCAAAAACATCTTGCACAATTTTAGCTCCCTCATCATCCAGAATAGAACCCAAGATCCTTCCTGCCAATTCTACTACCGTAACATTGCACCTTCTTATTAGAAGAGCCTCAACTGCCTTTAACCCACTTAACCCGGCGCCTACAACTACTACCCTAGCACCATCAAATATTGCTCTATCTATCTTTTTTACATCATCAAATCTTATAAAGGTAAAGACATTTTGTTTATCAGCTCCTGGAATATTAGGGATAAATGGCTTTCCTCCAGTAGCTATTAACAGTTTATCATACTCTATCTCTTCATCCGTCTCTAGTATGACCTTTTTAGAATCGAAATCTACTCTAGTAACTCTTTTACCAAGTATGGGCCTTATATTATATCTTTCATAGTAATCTCTGGGACGGTAAGATATATCTTCAATCTTTTTAGCTAACCAGTATGAGATTAGAGGCCTAGAGTACACGTGATATGGTTCGCTAGATATCACTATTATTTCCCCTGTGGAATCTATCTTTCGTATCCCTTCTATGCACCCTACAGAAGCTACTGAATTACCAATAATAACATATCTCATCTTAAGTCCTCCAATTCTCTCAGTTCCAGTGCTTCATTGGGGCAGTTTTCTACACAGATCGGATTCCCACGCTTTATACACAGATCACATTTGGAAGTAATCTTTTTATTTTCATCTCTTCTGATAGCTCCATATGGACAAACTAAGATACACGACCAACAGCCCACACATTTATCTTCATCACAGATGATATATCCAGTTTTTTCATCTCTACGCATAGCCCCTGTAATGCAAGCTTTAATACATAGAGGATCATCACAGTGCCGACATTGCAGAGCAAAAGTTGTATAATATCCCTCTCTTTCCTCTACAAGTACCTTAGGTGAGGGCTTATTTAATCTATTAAATGCTTTTACCAGGTCAGTAGTTCCAGAATGGGCCAAGATACAATATATCTCACATAGATGACATCCAATACACACCTCTTCTTTAGGATATATTCTCTTTTTTGTCCTTGATTCCATTCTACATTCCCTCCCCTGCATGTTTTACACCCAAAATCTCAAGCTCTTTCTCATTTAATCCCACTCCTCTAAGCATAAGCCTATTTCCTCTCAGACTCTCTAATGCATTTATACCCATCCCACCTAGCATCTCTTTTATCTCATGTGCCCAGGCTTTTAGTAGATTACTTGTCCTTCTAGCTCCTATATCTGGATTTAATCTCTTTACTAGATTAGGATCCTGAGTAGCTATCCCCCAGTTACACTTTCCGGTATGACAATTCTGACAGAGATGACATCCTAAAGCTACTAGCGCAGATGTTGCTATATAAACTGCATCCGCCCCCAAAGCTATAGCTTTAATCACATCTGCACTATTTCTTATAGAACCAGCCACAATAATAGATACCTGATTTCTTATACCCTCTTCTCTTAGCCTAGTATCTACCGATGCCAATGCCAATTCTACAGGTATCCCTACGTTATCTCTTATCCTGGTTGGAGCAGCACCAGTGCCTCCTCGAAACCCATCTATTGCTATAAAATCTGCACCAGCCCTAACTATACCAGATGCTATGGCAGAAACATTATGAACAGCAGCTATCTTCACCCCTACAGGTTTTTTATAGTTTACAGCTTCTTTTATAGCATAAATAAGCTGTCTTAAGTCTTCTATAGAATATATATCGTGATGAGGAGCAGGAGAAATGGCATCTGTTCCTATGGGGATCATCCTGGTCTTAGAAACCTCTTCCCCTACTTTCTCTCCAGGTAGATGCCCCCCTATACCAGGTTTTGCTCCCTGCCCTATCTTTATCTCAACCGCAGATCCTATATTCAAATAATCTACATCAACCCCAAATCTTCCCGATGCACACTGAACAATGGCACGATGCCTATAAGGATACAGTCTTTTATGGAATCCACCTTCTCCAGTATTCCAGAATGTCCCAACCTCTACACTGGCCCTGGCTAATGATTCACAGGCGTTAATACTTATAGAACCAAAGGACATAGCAGAAAACATTATAGGAATCTCCAGTTCTAACTGAGGAGGCATTTCTGTTATCAGATTTCCGTATCTATCAAACTCTAACTTCTCAGGTTTTCTTCCTATAAAAGTCTTAAGTTCCATAGGTTCCCTTAGCGGGTCTATTGAAGGATTTGTTACTTGACTTGCATTTATCAAAAGTCTATCCCAATATATAGGATACTCTCTGTCATTTCCCATACCGGTAAGAAGAATACCTCCAGTTTCAGCCTGCTTATATATCTCCTTTATAGTTCTGGCTGTCCACTGATAGTTTTCCCTAAATTCTATTGGATTCCTAATAATAGTTATAGCCTTTGTAGGACACAAAGCTACACATCTGTGACATCCTACACATCTAGAGTTATCTGCTAAAACCCTATCGTCCTCTTCATCATACTGATGTACCTCATTAGCACACTGTCTTACGCATACCTTACATCTTATACACCTGGTTTCATCTCTTATTACAAGGAAATCAGACTCATACAAGGTCTTCATACCAATACACCCTTTTCTTCTAAGGTGGCTATGACTGCTTCTCCGCCTCTAGGCATCCATACCTTATCAAGTTCTGGAGTCAGCGCTCTTATTGCAGATTCTTCTGAAGCTACATATACAAAGTCTCCATTTTCTCCAGCAACTAAAGGTCTAAGCTTTATTCTGTCATTAAGTGCAATAATACCATCCCTAAAACCGACAATGATGGCAAATGGACCATTCAATACACAGCTCTGATAAACAGCTCTTATAGCCTTTAACTTTACTCTATCTGATTCCTCCATCCTATCAATAATACTGTAAAATGGTGGGGCTAGAATCTTAATAACTATATCTAATGGTAACTTATGTCTTCTTAATAAAAGGTCTATAAGATACGCTATAACCTCGGTATCTGTCTTAAGGGTACATTTATAACCGAACATCTCCACGTATCTCACATTTGTTCCATAGGAAGATATCTCCCCATTATGCACCACCGTCCAATCTAAGAGAGAGAATGGATGGGCACCACCCCACCAGCCTGGGGTATTGGTGGGAAATCTAGAATGAGCTATCCAGGTATACCCATAATACTCTTCAAGTTTATAAAACTCCCCTATATCTTCAGGGTATCCAACCCCTTTAAAAACACCCATATTCTTCCCACTGGAAAAAACATATGCCCCCTTAATCTTGCTATTAATCTTCATAACGAGGTCTACTATAAAATCTTCTTCTGTAATTTCTTCATCCTCTAGATATTCTTCCTTAGGTTTTGCAAAATATCTCCATATTAGAGGGGGATTCTTTATCGCTCTTACCTTTCTAGTGGGGATCTTTTCTTCCTGTACTACATCTAGATATCTATATAACAAAGAAGAAGTTCCCTCTTTAGCACTGATATCCTCGAAAAATAAATGAAAGGCATAATAGTCTTCTCTGTCAGGGTATATCCCATAACCAGCAAAACCTGCCCCTAATCCATTACCTCTTTCCCTCATTACACTCATCGCTGACACTATATGGTAGCCGGCAGTGAGCTCACCTTTTTTATTTATATATCCCAAAAGTCCACAAGCTGAAGGTATCCTAACTTCCCCTTCTATATATCTAGGGCTTACTTCTTTCATTGCCTTTACCTCCTAAGGTATAAATAAAAAAGCGTCTAAAATATTACCGCCATTGGGATATAAAAGAATATGCCAACTTTGGCTAGAGCGAACACCGCCTCTAGATAGTAACCCTAGACACCATCGTCTTGGCATACAATGAATTGTAGAAATAATTATAGTAGAAAAATTTCCTCTGTCAAGAGAGTTCTGTTGACCTGATCTCCCCCCACCAATTTTTATACAAAAACTCCTTTCTTAGGGTATAATTAGATCTCTAAACTAATTTACCCAAAGAAAGGAGTTGATTAATTTGAAAAGATCATTGAGAAGAATTATAACACATTCTTTTCACGATGTCTTGATGAAGACCCAAAGAGTTAATTTATCTCTTTTAGTCCTGGCTTGTTTAATTTCTCCTACTATAACCATTACTGAACTGGCTAAAAGCTTCTTATGTCTTCCTGATTCCCCTCATAAAAAACTCAATGAGAATACTAAATACAAACATAAGGAGAAGAGATTAAGTAGATTCTTAAAGAATGAAAGGATAATAGTAAGTAAGCTATTTCCTACAGTCCTTTCACTGGCTTTAAAAAATCTTTCTAGAAAGAACGAAATCTTCGTTATAATAGATCAGACTGATCTTCCACTTGGATATCAGGCTATATTTGCTGCATTAGCTTATAAAGGTAGAGCTTTACCTTTCGCTTTTACCCTTTTTAAGTATGAAAATATAGCAATGAGCCAGAATATTATAGAATATGAATTCTTTGAGTTAGTGGTTAACTTGCTTAAAGCTAAAAATATAAGACCAGTTTTTATTATGGATAGAGGATACTGTGATGTAAAGATAGTAAAGAAATTAAGAGAATTGGATACAAGATTTATAATAAGAGCAGTTAGTAATGTATGGATAGAAGCAAGAGACAATAATTTTAAAGGGTTAATAGGACAGTTCACCCAAGTAGGGGCATTTGAAGATTGTATATACCATAAGAAAGAACAGGTATTATTAAACATAGCTGTTGGAAGAAACGAACAGGGGGATTATATATGGGTGATATCTGATCTTAACCCTTCTAGAGTGATAGAACTGTACAAACTAAGGATGCAGATAGAAGAGACATTTAGAGACATTAAGAGTTTGTTGGGGTTAAAGACTTTGAAATTAAGAGAAGATGAATTCACACAGATGAAGTTAGAGAAGATACTTTTAGCTTTAATGTGTGGGATAATAATTAGCGCTTTTTTAGAGGGAGAAAGCAGGAAATATAGTGGTGTATTGGTTAGGAAAAATGAAGATTACTCTTTTGTAAGGATAGTAAAGGAGGTAGTTAGCCGTCTCTGGGAGACATTTATCGTAGAACCCAGGAATCTAAAATTTGGGTCAATGTTATATTACAATTTGCTTCCGTAATAGATAAGGGAGCATAAAAGTAAAGAAAGTATCGATTGGGGGGATAATAAAGTATTGGCTAAATTTGATTTCTACTGGCTAATTGAAAGCAAATCCCATAGAAATTTTACTTTTAGAAGTTAGGTAAAGTTAAGAGATAGGGTATAAAATAACATTTGGGCTAGGACTTTTCTAATAATTTACAAAAAGGTGGGGGTAGGCCAGAGTTCTGTTGACAGGATAGCATAGTTAGATTATAATATGCACTAATAGTTTAAGGCGATGAGGTCTTAAACTAATATTTCTTATCCAACGTCGGAGTCCCCCAATGCAGGTCTATAGTTAATCCATTTGAGAGATCGAAAGGAGGAATATATTATGTCTTTGAGCAATTATCCAAAGACAAAGGAAGATATACTTAAGTACATAAAAGAGAACGATGTATACTTTATAGAGATCTGGTTTACAGATATCTTGGGATATCTCAAGAGCTTTACTATAACTTCTCACGAATTAGAGAAGGCTTTTGAAGAAGGATTAGGTTTTGATGGTTCATCAGTAAGGGGCTATACAAGGATAGATGAGAGTGATATGATTGCCTTCCCAGAGCCAGCTACATTCTCTATCCTGCCATGGAGACCAAGGGAAAAAAAGGTAGCTAAGATGTTTGCAACTATTGTAGAACCAAGCGGTAAACCATTCGAAGGAGATCCTAGATATGTACTCAAAAGAGTTCTAAAGAGAGCTCAGGATATGGGCTTCACTTATTATGTAGGACCAGAACTAGAGTATTTCTATCTAAGGCTCAACAATTCACATCCTGAGGTACTGGATTGGGGAGGATATTTTGACTTAATACCGAGGGACGAAGCGATTGACTTAAGACATCAGACTGTCCTTATATTGGAGAATATGGGTATAGATGTTGAGTTTACACATCATGAAGTAGCGCCCTCTCAGCATGAGATCGACTTCAGATATAAGGATGCTCTAACTATGGCTGATATAGTTATGACCGCTAGACTCGTAATAAAAGAAGTTGCTTATATGAATGGTGTTTATGCCACATTTATACCTAAACCTTTATTTGGGCAGAACGGTTCTGGTATGCACGTCCATATGAGTCTATCTAAAGACGGGAGGAATGCTTTCTTTGATCCGAATGATAAATATCATCTTTCCCCTATAGCTAAGCATTTTATAGCAGGCTTGATGAGACATGCCAAAGAGATAACACTTATCACCAATCAATGGGTAAATTCTTACAAAAGATTAGTACCAGGATATGAGGCTCCAGTTTATATCTCCTGGGCTCTTAGAAATAGGTCAGATCTAATAAGAGTCCCTATGTATAAGCCTGGCAAAGAAGAAGCTACTAGAATAGAGTATAGAGCTCCAGACCCTTCGTGTAACCCATATCTTGCCTTTGCAGTGATATTATCGGCTGGTCTAGAAGGAATTGAGAAGAAATATCCTCTTCCAGATCCAGTTGAGGAAAATGTCTATCATATGAGCGACGAAGAGAGAAAGGTAAGAGGAATTGAAAGTCTTCCTGGAAGCCTTATAGAAGCTATAGAGATTACCGAGAAGAGCGAACTAGTAAAGAAGGCTTTAGGGGAACATGTGTTTACAAACTTTATAGAAAACAAAAGGATAGAGTGGGACAACTATAGGAGACAGGTAACAGGATACGAATTAGAAACGTATTTACCAGTACTATAATTTGGGAAATAGCCAGGGCGAACAGTTGCCCTGGCTAAGTATTGATTATGAAGATTTCATTATCACAAATAGATCCAACTGTAGGAGATCTAAGAGGTAATACAGAGAAGATTATTAAAGAGATTGAAAAGGCAAAAAGTCTATCTTCTCACCTTATCATATTTCCTGAGCTATCATTAATAGGTTACCCTCCTAGAGATTTAATTTATAATCCAGATCTGGCAAGAGCGGTAGGGAAAATCATTAATGATGTTATTGCCCCGACAAGCTATGATATAGGTATTATTCTTGGATGTCCTTCTTATGATGGAGATAGTATATATAATTCTGCTTTATTTTTTTATAAAGGCAAATTACTCTTCAGGCAGGATAAAACATTACTACCAAACTATGACGTATTTGATGAAACTAGATATTTCAAGCCAGCCAGGAATATTTCTACTATTACATTCAGAGGGTTAAAACTAGGGATAACTATCTGTGAAGATATATGGAATGACAAAGACTACTGGAACAGAAGACTTTACGAAATCGATCCTGTAGAAAAACTTGTATCTCAAGGAGTAGATCTCATTATAAACATATCTGCCTCACCATACTATTACAAGAAATGTTCACTTAGGGTAGAGATGTTAACACATATAGCAAGAAAGTATAAAAAGAAGATAATCTATGTAAATCAGGTTGGTGGAAATGATGAGCTAATTTTTGATGGATCAAGTTTGGTGATAGACGAGAATGGCTTTATATTGTGGAGAGGAAAAGCCTTTGAGGAAGATTTTGGCACTATAAATGTTACACAGGATACAACTTCTAAAGAAGCCCCAGACGATATAAACGAAGATATCTCTTATATCTATAAGGCCCTGGTATTAGGGATAAGAGATTATTTTGTCAAAACAGGTTTTAAAAAAGCTTTAGTAGCAATAAGTGGGGGAATAGACTCTTCAGTAGTAGCATGTCTAGCTGTTTCTGCGCTAGGATCGGAAAATGTACTTGGAATCAGTATGCCTTCGAGATATTCATCCAAAGAAAGTATTATAGATGCAGAGGTGTTGGCAAGAAATCTTGGTATTGAATTCAGAGTAATCCCTATTGAAAGGATATTCTCTTCTTTTATAGAATTACTAGATCCAAGGAATAACCCCATTATAGATATGGCAGAAGAAAATCTCCAGGCTAGGATTAGAGGAAACATCATAATGTTTATTTCTAATAGAGAAGGCCATCTTGTACTTAGCACAGGAAATAAATCAGAATTGGCAATGGGTTATTGTACGCTATACGGAGATATGTCTGGAGGATTATCAGTTATAGGAGACCTTCCAAAGACCCTAGTTTATAAACTTGCCAGATTTATAAATAGAGAAAGAGAGATAATTCCTAACAGAGTATTTATAAAACCTCCTTCAGCAGAACTAAGACCCAATCAGAAGGATGAAGATTCTTTGCCTCCATATAGCGTGCTTGATCCAATTATTAAAGCTTATATAGAGGATAATCTCCCTATAGATAAAATAGTCGGAATGGGTTTTGGACGTGATTTAGTGGAAAATGTAATAAAGCGGATAGATTCGGCAGAATATAAAAGACGTCAATCTGCACCTGTCTTAAAGGTCACTACTAAAGCATTTGGAATGGGAAGAAGGATGCCAATAGCCTGGAAAAGAGGATGGTAGCCCCTTAGGATAAAAAACCTAAGGGGCTTTTTATTTTTATATTGCGATTTCTCCCTTTTCCCCTGTCCTTATTCTTATAACCTCTTCAACAGGATAGATAAAGATCTTTCCATCACCAATATCTCCTGTCTTTGCAGTATTTACAATGGTATTTACTATTATATCTATTTCATCATCTCTGGCTATAATCTCTAGTTTCACCTTGGGAACTAGATCAATAGTGTAAGTTTTTCCCCTCCACTGTGCAGTAATTCCCTTCTGTCTCCCATGCCCTTCTACCTCCATAATGGTTACACCAGGATAACCTAGCTTCTGAAGAGCCTCAATCACAGTATTTAACTTGCCCGGTCGAATTATGGCTTCTATCTTCTTCATCTTATTCTCCCCTTTCTATCCGAAATTATTCCTTTCTCCAATGGTAAGGATTCTAGATGTATCTCTTCTTTTGTTATCTTCATCCCTAGATAACCCGGTACTCCCATCTCAGGTATATCAAGCCCTTCCAGTTCGGAGATTGGATCAACCCTCAAGCCAATAATCTTATCCAGTAATCTGAAGAAAATATAGGAGAGAGAAAACACAAAGATAAAGTTTACAGTGACTCCAATCATTTGTGCTAGAAATTGTCCACTATCCCCATAGAGCAATCCTTTAACAGTTCCACTAACACCATTGAGACCCTCTCCATAAGTTCCATCTGCAAATAAACCTAATGCTAGACACCCCCATGCTCCACATACACCATGGACAGAAATGGCACCCACAGGGTCATCTATTTTAAGAACTCTGTCTATATAAAATACACTACCAACTACCAATAATCCAGCTATGGCACCTATAGCAACAGCAGATACGCTATTTACAAAAGCACAAGGAGCAGTTATAGCAACTAATCCTGCTAACATTCCATTTGCCATCATACTGGGGTCAGGTTTACCAAATTTGCCCCACATTAGTATAGTGGAAGCGAGAGCACCAGATGCAGAAGCTAACATTGTATTCACTGCTATAACACTGATTCTAAGGTCTGTCCCTGCTAGTGTAGAGCCAGCATTGAATCCAAACCAGCCAAAGGCTAAGATAAATGTTCCTGTAATAGCCATAGGGATATTATGTCCTGGGATAACATTTACAGTGCCATCGTTTCCGTACTTACCCAACCTCGGTCCTATGATCATTGCTCCTGCAAGAGCTGTTACACCTCCAACCATATGAACCACAGAAGAACCAGCAAAATCTAAATGTCCATGCCCTAATCCAAAGTTTATCCCTAGTTGAGATAACCATCCACCACCCCATACCCAATTTCCATATACAGGATATAGAAACATAGAGATGAAAAAGCCAAATATTACAAATGGAAGAAATCTCCATCTTTCAGCCATTGCTCCTGTAGGGATAGTAGCTGCAGTGTCCATAAACACCATTTGAAAAAGGAAGAGAGTAAAAACTGCCACGTCATAAGAGGCTCCAGAGAGGAAAAATCCTTTTAAACCTAACAAGCCGAAATTTTTGCCAAAAAGGTTTATACTGAGTTCTTTATTTAGTCCATCATATCCCCCCAAAGCACTTATTGGACCTACCCCACCAAACATAAACGCAAAGCCACAGAACCAAAAACCTATCATTCCAACAGCATATATAAGAAAATTCATTGCCATAGTATGGGCAACGTTCTTAGCCCTGGTGAATCCTGTTTCTACCATTGCAAAACCTGCCTGCATAAACATCACTAAGAATCCGGCAATAAGTGCCCACATAAAATTGATAGCTACCTTATTATGACCAACTGCATTTGCTATATCTATCAAACTAACCTTATCCTGATTTTCCGAAAACACATCTATTATATTCCCAGTATTAACTCCACTGGGATCATTTGTCTTAGCCAAAAGTATACTGGTGATACCAACAAAAATCATTAAACAGATAACAATAAATATTAAGCGTCTCATTTTACTCCCTCCTTAATAGATCTTTAATAAATGATTTTATTTCCACATCCCTCTTTGGAAATACCCGACAATGGGAGAATAAGACTTTAAAAAATTACATAGGGACAAAGGCAACAGTGCTGATAAACGTCTTTGCCAGAATAGACAACTAGAACATCGATGTTCTAGTTTGGGGAAATTATACCAGAGAGATAGGCGACTGTCAACACAGCGACGAGTTCGTAATTCTATTGACAAGGTTTATATTCTATCCCTATAATATATTCTGCAGTTTAAGACAACGGCGTCTTACTGCATTCTCATCCGATGGCGGATTCCCAAAGAGGGGTATGTTGTCTATAAATTAATTCCAGTATAG
>CAZZLK010000004.1:0-18621 GCA_964655195.1 uncultured bacterium | reverse complement strand
AATGAATTGATAAAGAACTTTAAAGGAATATCTCCTGCCTCTATAAGACGTGACCTTCGTATACTAGAGTCTCAGGGGATAATAGAGAGGAGTTATGGGTATGTACAATTAGCAACTAAAAATTTCCCGATACCGAGTCTTGAGAAAAAGATGAGCATAAATGTAGAAGAAAAAAAGAGAATAGCCAAAGCGGTATTAAATCTAATAGAAGAAGGAGACACTCTCTTTTTAGATACTGGTTCTACACTTGTTTACATAGCTAGGGAATTAAAGGCTCTAAAGGGGATAATGGTTATAACAAATTCGATTCCAGTCATAAAAGAGTTGGAAAGGTCCCCATATATAAAGATTGTAGGCATTGGTGGGGTTTATCAGTTTAATGAGCAGTGCTTTGTGGGTTCAATAGCAGAAGAATATGTAAAAAGATACAGAGTAGATAAAGCCATTATTGGTGCGGATGGCTTTTCTTTTGAAGAAGGAGTCACTTCCCATGATCCAGAAAACGCCGGAGTTACTAGACTTGTGGCAGAAAATGCAGAAACTGTAATAGTTGCAGCTGACTATACCAAGATAGGAACCAGAGGAGTTATTCCCATTGCACCTATAGAAGAGATAGACATACTGGTAACAAATAAAGAACTAGAGCCAGAAAAAGTTTCAACCCTGAAAGAGAGAGGAATAAAGGTTATTTTAACTTAAAAATTATAGATAGGAGGCTTAAACCTATGATAGGAAAAGAGATCAGATTGGCAAGATTGTTTAGGTCTAGATCCAAAAGGTTTATTCTTGTTACACTTGATCACGGTATATGTATCAAGCCTATGAAAGGGCTTGAGGACCCTAAAAGGATAGTGAAGATAGCAATAGATGGAGGCGCAGATGCTGTCTTAGTTACTCCTGGAATAGCTAAACAGATATATAAAGAAGTTGCGGGAAATATCTCATTTATGCTAAGGATAGATGGAACCGCTACATCGATAGGGCCAGACCTGACCAATGACCATTTAATCTCATCGGTAGAACAAGCACTCAGATTTGGTGCAGATGCAGTGGCTACTTTTGGGGTTATAGGTGTTCCCAGAGAAGCAGAGCTTACAGAGAAAAATGGTAAGGTGAGTGAATTATGCGACCTTTGGGGAATGCCTCTTATGATAGAGATGATACCCCCTGATATATTACTTCATCAGTTTGAGACAAGGGCAGAAAGAGAATGGCCTAAAGATCCGGAAGTTATAAAATTCTCTGCCAGGGTAGCAGCTGAGGTGGGAGCAGATATCGTAAAGGGATACTACACAGGTGACCCAGAATCATTCAAAGAGGTAGTAAAATATTGTCCTGTTCCATACTTAGTCCTTAGCGGTCCAGCATCAGATGATCCAGAGGTACTTTTGAAGTTTATCAGGGAGGCTATGGATTGTGGAGCGGGTGGAGTATCTATGGGACGTAATATATGGGAGGCAAAAGACCCTGTACCTATCCTTAGAGCCATAAGTAAGATAGTTCACGAAGATGCCTCAGTAGAATCTGCGATGAAAGGACTGAAATAGGGGGTTTCTATGAATAGGGTAAAGGCGGGTTTTGTAGGTTTCGGTTGCGTGTCATACCCTAGAGAAGTTATAGAAAGAAGATCGGAAAAAGCCAGAGAAGAGTTAGAGAAGGCTGGGCTAGATTTAGTTTATACTCCTCCTGTAGGAACTTTTGAAGAAGCAGATAGGGCTATAGAAGATTTAAGGAAGAAAGACTTTGATTTCTTAATCCTCTGTATAGCTAGCTGGATCGAATCCCCTATAGTTATAAGAGTTACCGATGAGTTTAGAGATAAACCAGTACTTCTTTGGGGATTAGGTGGATACACCCAAAACGGCTCTCTAGTTTCACCAGCTTCTCAAGCTGGAACCAGTGGACTAAGGTGGACATTAGAAGCTATGGGTTATAAGTTCAAATACATATACGATTTCCCTGATTCACCAATGTCTATAGATAAGGTTCTTGCCTTTTCTAAGGTCGCTAGGGCGATCCAAAAGCTGAGACATTCTAGGATTGGTATGATGGGATATGCAGATATGGGTCTCTATGGTTGTATGTTTGATGGTATGTCTCTAAGGGCAAAGATAGGACCTGAGGTAGAAGTATTCGATATGCTTGAGATAGTCAAAAAGACAGAAAAGGTCTCCCATAGGGATGTCCAAGATCTTCTTGAAGAGAAGAAAAAGTCTTGGAACATTAACCCGGACGTACAAGAAGAAGCTCTTGTAAATGCTATCCGTATATATTTAGCGATCAAAGAAAGGATAAAAGAAGGGTCTTATAATGCCATTTCTATAAAATGTGTTGAAGGAATGAAGAAATATATGAACTTTCCTCCCTGTATGATACTCACAATGCTATCTGAAGAAATGCCTGCCATATGCGAAGATGACGCATTAGGGGCAGTTACTCAGCTTATGATACATTATTTAACTGGTCAGTCAGCCCCTTATGTAGAAATGTATGAATTTATGAAAGATAGAATCTTAGTTGGGATATGCGGTTTTGTTCCACCTGGAGCAGTAGATGGTAAGGTCTGTGTGGCAAGATATGCTGGATGGGGGGGATTATCAGAAGGTGCTATGAACATATCAAAGATGAAATCTGGTCCCTTAACTCTGGTTAGGTTGTTCTCGAAAGGAGATAATTACAAACTCCATATGGTAACCGGGGAGGGACTGCCACCGAGAAGATGGGAAGAGCTTGGCTGGGAAGCACCTGCTCCATTCTTTCCAAGCCTTGAGATCAAGTTAGATGTTCCAATAGAAGAGTTTGCCCAGAAGATTGCTTCTCAGCATTACTTTGTAATCTACGGGGACCATAGAGAAGAGATCCGTGATCTCTGTAGGGTCCTTGATATTGAACTTATTTAATTTAAAAACTTATAAGAGGAGGGAATTGTTATGAAAAAGTTAGTATCATTAGTACTGGTATTGAGTATCTTGTCAGTCAGCTTATGGCAGGTTAGTGTTTCTGCTCAGGTTAAAAAGAGCTATCCCTATACCTGGGTCCCTGCCAGTGATGAAGAGTATGCAAAGGCTAAGACCCATAGATGGATTTACAATACTCCCCAAGAATATACAGAAATTACAGGAAAAAAGATAACTAAGTACCAGGAAGCACCTATGCTGGCAGAACTTGTAAAACAGGGAAAATTACCACCTGTAGAGAAGAGATTACCTGATGAGCCTCTAGTTATAAACCCCTTTGAAAAATCTGGTGTCTACGGGGGAGCTGTAACTACTGTAACTACGTCTTCAGATGCACAGGGTCATGCCCTCCATATAAACAATATGGAAGCACCATTAAGGCCAAACGTAGGATTAACTCTAGATGAAGCACGCCCAAGACCAAATGTTCCAAATGTAGTAAAAAACTGGGATATATCTAGAGACCTAAAATCTATAACACTGTATTTAAGAAAAGGTCTAAAGTGGTCAGATGGAGAACCATTCACCGCAGATGACATAATGTTCTGGTACGAAGACATACTTTTAAATAAAGACCTTGTACCGACTATAGATAGAAGATGGATATTGGGGGGACAAGTATGGAAGTTTAAGAAGATAGACGATTATACCATACGTATAGACTTTGCTACACCAAATCCAGCTGTTCTCTATAAACTTGCCACCTGGGGACCTGAAGAAATGTGTCAATATCCAAAGCATTATCTGATCCAATTCCACCCTAAATATACAGACCCCAAAAAACTAGATGAGATGACAAAGAAGGCAGGGTTTAAATTCTGGTATGAACTCTTCTGGGAAAAAGCTAGGCATGGTTGGGGTGGTTTATGTGAGATGCCAACACTCTCTCCGTACATACTTAAGGAAAAATCACAGACCCAAGTAGTACTGGAGAGAAATCCTTACTATTGGAAGATAGATACTGAAGGGAAACAATTACCATATCTTGATAAAATCATAGTAAAAGTAGTCTCTAGTGGAGATATATACGAAAGTATGGCAATTGCAGGTGAACTTGATTTTGCTCCAGGTATAGCTACTATAAATTATCCTGCCCTTGCTAAAAATGCAGAAAAAGGTCAGTATAAGGTACTTATTTATCCATACGCCAATAGAGCCGGCGGAGCCTGTATATCTGTAAATCAGACATACAAGGATGACCTGACATTAAGAAAGATATTCCAGGATAAGAGGTTTAGAATTGCCCTATCACTTGCCATAAATAGAGATGAGATGAATGATATCTTATTCTTCGGTAAAGGGCAACCAACTGCCAGCACCGTCTTACCAATTTCTATGTTTTATACAAAAGGCTTAGAGAAGACTTATATTCAATACGACCCTGCTAAAGCAAACAAACTTCTGGATAGTATGGGGCTTAAGAAAGGTCCAGATGGATTTAGACTAAGACCTGACGGCAAGAAATTGTCATTAATCCTTGATACTCCTACTGGAGCGATGGAAGGCTACGATGTTTCTGCCACTGCAGAACTTCTGGTAAAGTATTGGAAAGCGATAGGTCTGGATGTAACAATAAAAAGTTCCAGTTGGGAATTGTGGGATCAGAGAGTTACTGGTAATCTTCATCAGTTATCTCTAGGTGGCGGTGCTGCCTGCACAGATGACAACCTGTTTATGGCTCCTAATCATTATGTTTTATATCATGACTGGAGTGATGGTGCCTGGGGGCCTCTATGGGTAAAGTGGTACTTAACCGGTGGTAAGATTGGAGAGAAACCACCTGAAGATATACTAAAGGTTACTAAAAAGTGGGAGCAACTTGAAGTCGCGAAGTCTTTCTCTGATATGGCTCGTCTCGGTAAAGAGATATTTAGATGGAGTACTGAACAGCTATTAACTATTGGTCTTGTAGGTATGGTCCCAGGTCCTATCGTTATAAGGAAGAACTTAAGGAACTTTCCACCAACCGGACTTGGAGGAGGTATAGCAGGAACCGCCTGGATCGACTATTACTATACAGAAGCTATATATCTTGAACCTCCACTCTTTGAATGGCAGAAGTAGTTTTCCCGGGGGCTCCTAATAGGAGCCCCCTCATTACAATTCTATAGGAGGAACTTTATGTTTCTAGGCTACATTATAAGAAGACTCCTTTATATGGTTGTTACACTCTGGATAATATCTGTTCTAACGTTCATCATTATTGAGCTACCTCCTGGAGATTTTGTGACAACTTATATAAATAGACTCATACAGAGTGGAAGAGGTCCAGCAGATAGAGAGGCTTATGCAGCTCAACTTAGAAAATTATACGGTTTAGATCAGCCTGAATTTATTCGCTACTTAAGATGGATAGAGAGAATGTTTTTCTATGGAGATTTTGGACAATCACTCGCTTGGAATAGACCAGTAAAAGATCTTATTTTAGAAAGACTGCCTATAACTCTTAGTATCGCTATATTAAGCGTCATATTTATTTATCTAGTATCCATCCCTATAGGGATATACTCAGCTACACATCAGTATTCTATTGGTGATTTCTTATTTTCGGGAATAAGCTTCCTGGGTATGTCTGTACCACAGTTCTTATTAGCCCTTATATTGATGTTCCTGGCTTATAAATATTTTAATCTAAACATTGGCAGCATATTCTCTCCTCAGTATGCCACTGCACCCTGGAGCATAGGTAAATTTCTAGATATGGTTAAGCACCTCTGGATTCCCATAGTGATTGTTGCCATATCCAGCACCGCCTCAGTAATAAGGGTGCTGAGAGGTTGTCTTTTGGATGAATTACGAAAACAGTATGTAATCACTGCCAGGGCTAAAGGTGTACCAGAGAAGAAACTACTCTGGAGGTATCCAGTAAGGATAGCATTAAATCCTGTAGTTAGCACGATAGGATGGGATATACCTTGGGTAATATCTTCTGAGAGTATAGTAGGTATAGTCCTTAACCTCCCCACATTAGGTCCTCTTTTACTTCAGAGTCTTATGAGCCAGGATATGTATCTGGGAGGAACTATAGTTCTTTTACTTGCCGGTATGACGGTATTTGGGACTTTTATCTCTGATATCCTCCTAGCATTATTAGATCCTAGAATAAGGTACGGGTAGTAGGTGATATTTATGTGGAAGAGAAAAAATACCATGACAGGTGAAGAGATATACACTGCAAGCCAGTGGCAACTTATATGGTGGAGGTTTAAAAGGCATAAACTGGCTGTTCTGGGGATGATTATACTCTTTATTCTATATACAATGGCTATATTTGCAGAGTTTTTCTGTACTCAAGACCCATTTAAAGAAGATAAAGATCGCGTATTCTTATCTCCAACTAAGATACACTTTGTAGATGAGAATGGAAAATTTCACCTCGTTCCATTTGTCTATGGCTTGAAATTCGAGAGAGACCCTATTACTTGGGAGAAGGTCTATACAGAGGACAAAACAAAGAGATATCCTATAAGATTGTTCGTTCGGGGGGATAAATATAAACTCTGGGGTATATGGGAGTTAGATATACATCTATTTGGTATAGATGAACCTAATATCCTCTTTCTATTTGGGACAGATAATCTTGGAAGAGACCTCTATTCCAGGATTATAACAGCATCTAGGATATCACTTTCCATCGGACTAGCAGGTGTATTCTTATCATTTATTCTGGGTGTCATACTGGGAGGAATATCTGGGTATTACGGTGGTTCAGCAGATATGGTTATCCAAAGAGTCATAGACTTCCTTATCTCTCTGCCAACATTACCCCTCTGGATGGCTTTAGCTGCTGCCCTTCCACCAAACTGGTCACCCGTTAAGACCTACTTTGGCATTACTATAATACTCTCACTCTTTGCCTGGTGTGGAACTGCAAGGACTGTAAGGGGTAGGATTCTAGAATTAAGAGAGGAAGATTTTGTTATCGCTGCCAGACTTGCAGGTGCAAGTGAATCTAGAATAATACTGAGACATTTAATCCCTTCTACTGCTAGTCTCTTAATAGTCAGTATTACTATGTCTATACCGGGTATGATTTTAGGAGAAACTGCGCTAAGTTTCTTGGGTCTGGGGCTTCGACCTCCAGTAGTCAGTTGGGGGGTTTTATTACAGCAGGCTCAAAATTTTAGAACTCTAGTATTACATTCCTGGTTATTGATACCTAGTTTCTTTGTAATTATTACTGTAGTCGCTTTTAATTTTATGGGGGATGGTTTAAGAGATGCTATGGACCCTTACAAATATTAAATTTCAATAGGAGGTTATTATGAAACCTTTAGAAGTTATTCCTTTCAAGGTAGACTTGTCTGAGAAATATCAGAAGATAGATGGTTTTGGGGTAAATATAAATTCTAAATACTGGGATGGTGGAGCTTTAAAACCAGTATTAGATTTATTAATAGATGACCTAGGGGCAAGACTCTTTAGGGTTGATGTATATGGCAAATCTAACTGGGTAGACCCTGATGATGCATTAGGACCATCTTCTCTAAATCAAGAGAACTACGAGAAGATCTATAAAAGTAAAGACTTTGAGAATGGTTGGGGTATGATGAGATACCTGAACGAAAGGGGTATAAACCCTTATATAACCGCTAGCGGAATAGTCCCTTCTTGGATGACCGAAGATGGAAAAACTTTAGTTAGATATGACTATTTTGCAGAAATGATGTATTCTTTTCTAGATTGGGCAAAGAATAGAGAGAAAATAAAGTTTGAACTCTTTGGTCCTCTCAACGAGACAGACATAGGACCCCCAGAAGGCCCAAAGGTAGAACCTGAAGAATTTGCTAAGGTTATTGGGACTCTAATTAATAGATTTGAAGACGGGCTAGAAGATATAAGACTTGTTTTAACTGAACAGGGATTCTTTAATACTGAATACATAAAGTATCTAATAAACGATCCAGAGGTCTCTCAAAAGATCGGTGTAATATCTATGCATATGTACTCTAATATACCAGTAGAGACTCTAAGAGAATTCACTGATACAGTAAGGCAAAGTCTCTGTAAGAGATGCAGCATCTGGATGGGTGAGTATGGAGATCTAGACCAATCTGGAGAAATGGAATGGTATGTAGCTTGGATCTCAACATTCAGGCTTTTTAACATCCTAGAAGGGGGATTCAATGGTGCTATATTTTGGGATGCTTATGACAACTATCACGATCATGATGAAGCCTGGACTATCTACGGCTTAATAAGAAGAGGACAGAGAGTCTTTACTCCAAAGAAAAGATACTATTCCGCCAAGCAGGTATATAGATTTGTTAAGCCGGATTTTGTGAGAGTAAAAACCATCTTAGGATCTGATAAACTAAGAATCCTGGCGTTTACAGATGGTAACAAAGAAGAATTAACAATAGTCGGTATGAACCTTTCATCTGAGAACTTATATCTCAACGGTTCTATAGAAGGAGAGATAGAAGATAAGATCTTATCCTATTATAGAACTAGTGAGGAGGAAAATTGTATAAAGGTTGAGGAGCTCGGGATAAAAACCAGAAATTATCCATACAATGGGATATTCTTTGCAGTTCCGCCCAAGAGTATATTTACTGTTACAACAGTAAAATAAATGGAGGGAAGATTATGGGTGTAAAGATAAGCATTATAGGTGCGGGAAGTGCAGTCTTTTCTCTTGGACTTGTCAGAGATATATGTCTCACACCAAGTCTTGAAGGAAGTACGATCAGTTTTATGGATATAAATAAAGAGAGATTGGATACTGTATATATCCTGTGTAAGAGATATGCAGAGGAGCTTGGGGTTAAGCTAAATCTAGAAAAAACATTGGATCTAAAGGAGTCTCTAAAAGATGCAGACTTCGTTATAAACTCTGCTCTGTCCGCCGGTCACGATAGACTTAGAGAGGGCTGGTCTATAGCATTTAAACACGGCTATAGATTTGGCGGGAGTTTTCATATAGTCCATGATGAGGCTTTCTGGATAAATTTTTATCAGTTTAGACTGTTTGAAAATATCATAAATAATATGCAAGAATTATGTCCATCTGCATGGTATATTCAGGTTGCAAATCCAGTACTGGCAGGTATAACTTATCTATCTAGAAAGTATAAAGGTATGAAGATAGTAGGACTTTGCCATGGTTTTGCCGGTATATATCATATAGCAAGCGTCCTTGGTTTGGAAAAGGAATATATAAATTTTCAGATCCCTGGCGTAAATCACTTTGTCTTTCTTACCCATTTTACCTATAAAGGAGAGGATTCCTATCCATTGCTGGATAGATGGATCGAAGAAAAGGCAGAAGATTACTGGAAAACCTGTGGATTCAGCGATCATATGGGGCCCAAGCCCGTAGATGTATATAAGAGAATTGGACTATATCCAATCGGAGATACAGCAACTCCTGGTGGAGGGACTTGGCCCTGGTGGTATCACGTAGATGATGAAACAGAAAAGAGATGGAAGGAAGACCCTAAGACCTGGTATGAAAGATATTTTGTGGGCGGTAAACAACGTGTAGAAGAGATGAACAAGTTAGCCCAAGATAGTTCTGTGAAGTTAACTGAAGTCTATCCACCAAAGAGCTCAGGGGAAATTATTATTCCTCTTGTAGAATCTATAGTCCTTGATATACCAAGAATATTACAGGTAAATATACCGAATACCGGAGAGTTTATAGAAGGAATCCCACAGGACTTTGAAGTAGAGATACCTGCACTAGTGAGTAAGAAAGGCATTCAGGGGATAAAGGTTAATGGGTTACCCAAGTCAATCATTGGTCTCATATTAAGAGAAAGAGTAGCTCCTGTAGAGATGGAATTATCTGCCTATATAGAGGGCAGTAAGGAAAAACTCCTCCAACTTATCCTTATGGACCCCTGGACAAAGAGCGAAGAGCAGGCAAAAGCTTTCTTAGAAGAGATACTTTCTCTACCATATCATAAAGAGATGAGAGAGCACTACAAGTAGAGTAAACCTATGTATCTATTAGGAATAGATATTGGCACTACTTCAATTAAGGTCGGATTGATAAACGAGAAAGGGGAAATTGTCTCTCTATCTACCCAGGAGTATTCACTGAAGACTTTCTCAGATAACAGGGTAGAATCTCACGTTGATACATACTGGAATAGTTGTAAGGCTGGAATAAGAGATGTTCTGAGAAAATCCAGCATCTCCTCCTCTTTGATACTTGCTATTGGTCTATCTAGTCAGGGAGAGACTTTAGTCTGCTTGGATAAAGAGGATAAAGCACTAAGAAATGCAATAGTCTGGTTAGACTCAAGGGCGGTGGAAGAGTCAGAGATTATTGGTAGAGAAATTCCTACCGAAACATGGTATAGAACTACCGGATTACCTGAAGTCTCTCCTATGTGGCCTATATGTAAGATCCTATGGCTCAAAAGGAATGAGCCGGATATATTTGACAAGACTTCAAAGTTTCTCGTGCTAAAAGACTATCTAATCTGGAAGCTAACAGGTGAATTTGTTACTGATCCTTCGGTCTCATCCTCCACTGGTTATCTAAATATTGTAAAGAAGGACTGGTGGGATGATACATTAAATATCTTGGGTATAGGACGTGAAAGATTGCCCAGTATTATAGAATCCTATATTCCAGTGGGGAAGATTAACTCAGAGGCTAGTAAGGAGCTTGGATTACCTTCAGGCATTCCTGTTATAAATGGTGGTATGGACCAGATGGTAGGTGCCTTAGGTGCAGGGAATATTAAACCTGGTATTATAACAGAAACTACTGGTACCGCCTTAGCTGTAATAGCTACTACTGATGAACCCATCTTTGATCCTCAAAGAAGAGTTCCCTGTTCTCCTCACTGTTTACCAGATAGATACGTACTTATGCCATATACAGAGACAGCAGGGATTCTATTAAGGTGGTTTAGAGATAATTTCCCCTCCATCAATGGGATAGATGATTATGATAGGATGTTATCCCTTGCAAGTCAAATACCGCCTGGTTCGGATGGACTTATAGCTATCCCATATTTTAAAGGAAGTTTTTGTCCCAACTTTAATCCTAATGCTAGAGGGGCATTCGTTGGTATAACTTTGAATCATAGCCGAGCTCATTTTATAAGAGCCATAGTTGAAGCAATTTCTTTTATGTTAAAGGAGAATATAGCTCTTTTAGGTTCTCTCTCTATCCCCGTTAAAAAGGTAAGATCTCTGGGTGGAGCTTCTAAAAGTGATATCTGGCTTCAGATAAAGGCAGATGTATTAAATCTACCAGTTGAAGTTCCTCTCTACAGCGAGGCTTCTGTCTTAGGAGCAGGAATACTGGCAGGTATTGGATACGGGATCTTCTCAGAGGATATCATAGATGATTTAATAAAAATCAGAAAAATTTTTAATCCAAATCCTGAAACTTCTAGGGTCTATGAGGAATTATATCAGAGCTATATTTCTGTTTATAATAGACTTTATTGGTGAGGAGGCAAAAATATATGAACAATGTCAAGATAAGCATTATAGGAGCTGGAGGATCTTTTACTGTTGGATTGATACATGACTTATGCTTAACACCGAATCTATATGGTTCTATTATAAGTCTTATGGATATAAACGAGGATAGACTAAATTGGGCATATAATATCTGTGAAAGATATATCAAAGAGATGGAAGCTAACTTTAAGATAGAAAAGACTACCAACCGTAGAGAGTCTCTTAAAGACGCTGATTTTGTTATTACTACAGCTTTAATAGATGGACCGAGTAGGCTTAGAGACGGATGGATGATAGCGGAGAAACATGGGATAAAGTGGGGAGGGAGTTATCATATCCTATACGATGAACCATTCTGGTTGAATTACTATCAGTTGAGATTGTTTGAAGGCGTCACTGAAGATATGCTTGAAATCTGTCCGAATGCGTGGCACTTGTTAGTTTCAAATCCTGTATTAGCTGGAACAACACACCTCTATAGAAAGTATCCTAATATAAAACTGGTTGGTTTATGTCATGGTTTTGCCGGAGTTTATGAAATTGCTGAGGTACTAGGTCTTGAAAAGGAATATATGACTTTTGAGATAGCAGGTGTGAACCATTTTATATGGCTTACTCACGCATATTACAAAGGACAGGACCTATTCCCTATGATAGATGAGTGGCTCAGGACAAAGTCAGAAGAATATTGGAAGACTCATCCGGAAGGTACATTTGGTAAGAAGAAAATGGACCTGTATCGTAAGTTTGGAGCTATCCCCATTGGTGATACCGCTAGCATAACTGGTGCCTCATGGCCATGGTGGTATCATTCAGACAAAAATGTTGAAGAACAATGGGGTACTGATTCAAGGAAGTGGTGGTGGGAATATGTTGATTATATCTCTAATACTCCCAATAGACTGAAGGCTGTGGCGGAAGACCAATCGATAAAGATTGCCGAAGCATTTCAGTTAGATATAAAACAGCCCACTGGTGAACCAATGATCCCTATTATAGAATCTATCGTCTGTGATATACCAAGAATAATTATCGTAAATATACAGAACGATGGTGAATATGTACCTGGAATTCCAAAAGACTTTGAGGTCGAAATCCCTGCCCTTGTAAGTAAACGAGGGGTTGAAGGGATCAGAACTAAAGGGTTGCCTAAACCTATAATTGCTCATATTTTAAGGGATAGAGTTGCTCCTGTAGAGATCGAACTGGAAGCCTATAATAAAGGAAGCCGAGATCTACTGGTACAGCTAGTCCTAACCGATAAATGGATAACTTCGGAAAAGCATGCTAATGAACTTATTGATGACATATTTGCTCTACCTTATCATAAAGAATTACGTGAGCATTATAAATAGGTCCTTCTTCATCTTCGGAACAATTGGATAATAGTATGCCTTTGAGAATATAATGGCATATTTTGAAACCCTCTGAAACTATTCTTATTAACCAAGATATCTCTTATAGATATCTCTGGTCTCTTCCGAGATTATCGCATCTGTAATATTAACAAAAACACCTTATTATCAGACGATTCTTACACAAGATATTCGATACTTACAAAACAATTTCGGAACATTTAAATATTGACAGAATAGTTTTATAAAAATATAATGGTATGTATAAAATTTTTGAGGTGGAGGTTTAAAATGCGAAAGGTATGGAATAAGGATCTAGTACTTTTATTACTAGGGCAGTCTATCTCAAGGCTGGGAGATAGTGCCCACCAGATAGCTCTTATGTGGTTTATCCTTGAAAAAACAGGCTCCAGTGCCATTATGGGAACCCTGTCCGCACTTGCATATATACCTTCCGTATTACTTGGTCCTTTTGCTGGAGTAATTGTTGATAAATACTCAAGGAAAAAGATTATACTCTTGAGTGACCTTATAAGAGGTCTTATAGTAGCTCTTTTGGCTTTATTTTATTTTACAAAGGGGTTGAGTATATCCGAGATCTTTATCCTTACTGTTCTTCTGGGTATCTCTTCAGCCTTCTTTAACCCATGTATCCCCTCATCGATCCCCGAGATGGTAGACCCGGAAGACCTTCCTAGGGCAAATTCTTTATTCTCTATAGCCGGTAGAGTTACAGAGATAATAGGTCCATCAGCCGGCGGAATACTCTATAAATTTGTAGGGGCTGGATTGCTATTCTCGTTCAATGCCGTTTCTTTCTTTATAGCATCTATCTTTACAATATTCACAAGGATACCTCAGAGATACAAAGAGGGAAAGATGAATTTTATTGGAGATATAGGAGAGGTATTGAAGAGATTAAAAGAAGATAAGACTCTAATGACATTGGGAATAACTGCAGCTGTACTCAACTTTTTCTATGTTCCATTCTTCATACTTCTTCCAGTGTATATAAGGAATTATCTCCATCTTGATGCCTCTATGTACGGATTTGTCCTTGGAGCAGGTGGTATAGGAAGTCTTGTTGGTCTCCTTATTACTTCAGCGATTTCTCCCTCAGGGGATAAAAAGTACCGGATGTTTAAATTTTCACTTATGGGACAGGGAGTAGCTATAGGACTTCTAGCTCTTCCACTGAATAGAATACAGCTTGTCATACTCTTCTTTGTTATTCAGCTTCTGAATATATTTGTTAATATATACATAAATGTCACGCTTCAACTGATGGTCCCTAGCGAGGAAAGAGGAAGATTCTTTGGACTTCTAGGGCTCTTCGTAGGTGGGTTACAGCCTATCTCTATGAGTCTATCAGGAATAATCGCCGAATATGTAAAAATACCCATAATATTTACCGTATGCACTGTTGTTATTCTATCTATGAGCTGGAGGATAATTACTCTAAAAGAATTGAAGAACCTATTTAACATTGAGAAAAGAAAGGAGGAGGAAGTCTTAGTATCTCACCCCTAGCTTAATCCATTGGTTAGGGTTACTTTTCAAAGTCTTATAGGCAGATAGAACCTCTTCAAATGAAACTGTATGAAGAAATCCTTCTATATTTAGAAGTTTCTTCTTGAATAGCACTATAACAGTATCGTAGATTCTCTTTCTATCCCATCTCGGATGATCCCTGTAAGGTTCACTTTCAACCCTTATACCTGAAACCATAGTATGTCTGTTTATATGCCACTCTTCTCCGAGGTCCAGGCCTATACCTTCGCCATGGTATAGAGAAGTAGTTACTATAGTTCCTCCATATCTGGTCCCCCTTATAGCTTGATGCAGGGCTTTATATGAACCACTTGTCTCTATACTGACATCCACACCCTTTTTACCAGTAGCCAGTTTTATCTCTAAACCGACATCAATATCGGGACTTAAAGTCAAATTGGCACCAAATCTCTTAGCCAGATCTCTTCTCTCCTCTATCGGGTCTACAGCAATTATAAATATTGCTCCATTTAATCTTGCCATCTGGACAGTTAGGAGTCCAATAGCACCTAATCCAAATACTGCCACTTTATCTCCCAGAGAAAATCTTCCTTCCCTTACCGACATCAGTGCTACAGTAGCCGGATCTATACATAAAACCTCTTCATCGGTTAAACCTTCAGGGATATGACTTACCCTACCAGCATCCACAGTGTGTGTCTCTCTTATTGGTAGATAACCCCATACTCTATCGCCCAATTTAAAACTATCTACACTACTTCCAACTTCTACTACCCTGCCTATAGTGATATTACCCAGATGAAACGGAAAGAGTGAAGACTTTTCCTCTCTAGGGACGAATAGTTCTAACTCGTTATCCCATTCCTTACTGACATTTGGCACCTTACCCAAAAAGAAAGATAGATGTGTCCCATGCTTCTCCGCAGAGATTTCACTCTTTATTCTGACCTCATTAGGTTTCAACTCTCGCTCTTCGTAACCTCTCAGGACCACCTCTCCAGGCGCTACGGCAATTAATTCTCTCATAAAAACACCTCCTATCTTATCGGTTTATACACCCTTATGTACCCCTGAGTATCTATAAGATAATAATTTTCATACATAGCCTGTTTCATCTCTTTGGTCCATCTGTCAGAGTCAGTCCAATGATCGTAGTAAAGGCTAAATTCCAGCATAATAAGATCAAACTTCTTCTCCCTGATCTCTTCAACTATCTTACTCTGATCCCACAGTCCTTGATAATAGAGTTGTGTAAATATGAATGGATCAAAATAAATATCCCTGTTGTGGGCTGGTAAGATTCCAAGATTCTCAGCCAGGATGAGCCCTTTTGTTTCCTCAACATAATCATCAAGGGCGGTTGGAGGATGAGAAGGCTTCCAGCCCCAGCTCAAAGTATTGGGACCATAATAGTAGTTAGCCAACTGGAATAGTATTAAGAGTGATATCCCCACAAGAGCGATTTGATTCTTCCTTTTAAGGGCTTCACCTACAAGTATTCCAGCAATTATACCCATAATACCAACTGGTTCTATAAGATAGTTGAGCATAGAGCCAACCTTACCAACGGTAAGCTGGACTAAAAATGCAGAGATGAAATAGAGACTGATTATCCTCTTCTTCTTATCCCATAACCAGATTATTGAAGTTACCAGTGATACTATTGTAAAGACGGTATATGTAAATAGCTCCTTCGACATAAAGAACCACAACTGCCTTAATGTAAATATATTGTTGTTGTACTTTACTATATGCAGATAGAACTGTCCCTTTGTTATGACATTAAAGAGGAGAAATACCAGTGCCCCATAGAGGGCAGTATAACCTATGAGCTTACCAGCAGTTTTTCTGTCCTTTGTCAAAAGGTATAAGTATGCTCCAGCTGTCCCGGCAATCATAGACTGTCTTGTATAAAGAGCAAGGAGGAAGAAAAGCACACACCACCTTAGTCTTCTGTAGTCATCTTCGTATCTTATAACCCAATATACGCCAAGCATATTAAAAAGGATAGATAATGTATCTATCCTCATATATATTCCCCATACATAGATATAGTCTATGGCTAAATAGAATAGGGCGCTTAAAAGAGAGACAAACTTATTACCAGTAAAGTGTAAGACAATCTTATAGATTATATAGGCAGTAATTATAACAGCTAAGAACGCAATAGTCCTACCAGTGGCAAAAGATATACCAAATACAGGGACCAAGAGTATTGAAAACAGATGAAAAACAGGAGGGTAGTTTCCGATAATATACGGAGGAGAATTTATATCTTTGTAGAAATTCTTTCCCTGAAGTATATACCTTAACTGATTAAGTATGGGACCCTCACCGTAATCTAACGGCTGGGGATATCTGATTGCACATATAGCTCTATAAACATAAGAATAAGCTATTGAACCCATACAGATAGCAGAAATAACAAGGGTAATAAAAAGAAGTATCTTTCCATACTGTAGATTTCTGATCATCTCATCACCTCATATCCTCTCCAATAATACCTTATCCTGTATCTCTAACAACGGTTTTATGTCTATATACTCCTTGACTATCTTTTCCCTGTAGTCATATTCAAACTCTTTTGATACCCTATATATTACCTTACCGGTAGTAACAACTTCAAACTTTAAAGTCAAAGGAGCCTTATCTAGAAATACTATATCTATCTCTTTCCCGGGATAAAATTCAGAAAACATACTGTACAGTTTACCGAATAATTCCATATAATCCTTATTACACGTTTCCGATAAGACGATACCAATATCTATATCGCTAGATTCTCCGTGAGTGCCAAGGATGTAGGAACCAAAAAGATAAGCCAATACTACATCCAAACTCTTAAGCCTCTTTATAATTTCCCTGTATCTAAAGTCTATTCTAACCATCTCCCAATTCAGTATAGAGATAAAATTATACCAAATCAAGTGGGATATATAAGGTAGAGGAGTACTATGCTAAAATAGATAAAAAATAGGGATGGAGGGAAGCAATGGACCCTTTGAGACAAGCTATAGAGTTCATAGCCTCTTCCAATAATATAGTGGCTTTTACAGGTGCAGGGGCATCTACCGAGAGTAATATACCAGATTTCAGGTCAGATAAGGGGTTATATAAGAAGGAAAGAGATGAGTATGGTTATCCCCCTGAAGTAATGTTAAGTCATAGTTTCTTTATGAAACATCCAGAGAAATTTTACGAGTTTTATAAAAGGGAGATAATCCATAGAGACGCACAACCCAATCCCTGTCATATAGCACTGGCAAAATTAGAAGAGACAGGAAAACTTAAAGCAGTCATCACTCAGAACATAGATGGACTTCATCAGAAAGCAGGCTCTAAAAATGTACTGGAACTTCACGGTTCTATATACAGGAACTACTGTACCTCCTGCGGAAAATCCTTTGACTTAGACTATATAGTAAATAGTAAAGAAATTGTGCCCAGATGCGATAGATGTAATAGTATCATAAAACCAGACGTTGTCCTGTACGAAGAACCCCTTGATCCTGATGTCATAGAGGATTCTATAACATATATAAGCGAAGCGGACTGTCTGATAGTTATAGGAACAAGCTTGGTGGTATATCCGGCAGCTGGACTTATAGAGTATTACAGGAAAAATAAGTTGATAATGATAAACAAAACGCCCACTCCGTATGACTGGAAGGCAAATGTGATAATAAGAGACAGTGCAGGTTCCACTCTAAAAAAGATACTGGAAGCAATAAACCTGTGGAAATAAAAAAGACGGGGATTCCCCCCGTCTTATATCTTCAGTTAAAACACTTTAACTCCAACTGCTAAAGAGAGGGCATCCAGGGCTTTTAGATAGTTATACACACTTGACTTATAACTGTTCTCTGCGCTGATAAGCGCAGATTCTGTACTCATAAGTTGGAGTTTTGTTATTGTTCCAACCTTGAGTCTGGCATTATCCGTCTCTAAGTTTTTCCTTGCCAGAGCCAGATTCTTCTCCTGTAGTTTTACCTGGTTCAGGACATTGAGAACATTCTGATATGCGGTATTTATAGAGAGGTCCAGATTATCAAGTACCTGCTTTAAGGAATCCTGGGCACTTGCCAAGGCAAGCTGAGCACTCCTTATCTGACTCTGAGGGGTATATTCGTTATTAGCCAGTTCATACTGCAGTTTTGCCAGCTCATAGCTATTCTTAGCCTGGACTACAGTGGGAAGATTATTCTGCGCCTGTTTCTTCAATGCCTCTATATCAATCTTCACCTCTTTAAAAGTCGGCTCTGCCAGAACCACAGACGTAGAAGTATCCATTCCTATAGAGAGTAATAGCTTATCAGTTGCAGATTTTAGGTTAGCCTCAGCAGATACTACTGCATTCTGAGCTGAGA
>CAZZLK010000003.1:0-6818 GCA_964655195.1 uncultured bacterium | reverse complement strand
AAACTTCTCAGAGAGCTTATGCATATGGGACAGGTGATACAGTCCCATTCTATGCACTTCTTTGAATTAGCCGGTCCAGATCTAATCTTTGGATGGGATGCTGATCCGAAGATCAGGAATGTTGTAGGAATCATAGAGGCAAATCCGGAGCTGGCATTGAAAGCAGTAAGACTGAGAAAGTTTGGGCAGGAGATAATAGCCAGACTCGGAGGGAGAAGGATACATCCAAATTATGCAGTCCCAGGCGGTGTAAATAATACCCTATCAATAAAGGATAGGGATGAACTATTAAAAGATATAGATACTATGATCTCTTATATACAGGAAGGGATAAGTATCGCCAAAGACTGGATAGAGAAGAATAAGGAGACGGTGAATGAGTTTGGCGTACTCTCTACTGGATATATGGGATTAGTAACAGAAGAAGGTGGACTAGAGCTCTATGACGGCAAGGTAAAACTTATAGATAAAGAGGGGAATCTATTAGAGCTCTTTGATGGGGCTAGCTACCTGAACTATATTGGTGAACACGTAGAGGATTGGTCCTATCTTAAATTTCCATTCTATAAGAAACTTGGATGGCCAGATGGTGTCTATAGGGTAGGACCTCTAGCCCGACTGAATGTAGCGGAAAAGATCGATACCCCATTAGCCCAAGAGGAGTTTAAGAACTTTAAGAGTATAAATGGAGGAAAACCAGTAGAAGGTTCCCTCTACTATCACTATGCCAGATTGATAGAGGATCTATTTGCAGCCGAGAGGGCAAAGGAACTCCTACTCGATCCAGACATACTGTCTGATGACATCCTTATCAATACAGGTAAGATCCTTCCAGAAGGTGTGGGTGTAATAGAGGCACCTAGAGGGACCCTTATACACCACTACTGGGTTGATGATAAAGGAGCCATAGTAAAGGCAAACCTGATAGTTGCCACTGGTCATAACAACTGGGCTATGAGTAAAGGGGTGGAAGAAGTAGCAAAGAGGTATATAGATGGCAAAAATCTCACCGAAGGGATGCTTAACAGGGTAGAGGGACTGATAAGGTGTTATGACCCATGTCTCTCCTGCTCCACACACGCTGTAGGTAAGATGCCAATGATCATTGATATTGTCTCCAGCTCTACCGGAGAGGTGATTGGAAGCGTCAAAAGGGACTAGCATACTGGTTATAGGTTATGGAAATCCAGCAAGACGAGATGATGGAGTTGGAGAATATGTAGCTAAAAGACTCCTATCTGAAAAAGAGTATATGGATGTATTGTCTTTACAGGAGCTCGGTCCTGAAATCTGTGAAGATATATCAGGATGCGAGCTTGTTTTTTTTGTCGATGCCAGTATGGATCAGGACGAAGACTTCATAGTCAAAGAGATAATCCCCAGATATAAGACCCCGATCTTCTCGCATCATATAAGTCCTGAGATGCTACTGGCTCTCACAGAAGAGCTTTATGGTGTAAGACCGAAAGCATATCTTGTGTCTATAAGAGGATACGACTTTGACTTCGGATTCGAATTGACCGAAGAAGCAAAAAAGAATTCAGAAGAGGCTATAGAAAAGATAAAAGAGATATGCACGAACTGGCTGTTACAGAGGATATAATAAGAATAGTCACAGAGGCAAGTAAGGGCAAAAAGGTAAAAGCCATAGAGTTAGTGATAGGAGACCTCTCAAGTTTTTTAGATGAGTCCATACAGTTTTATTTCGATCTGTTGACAAAGTCTACCCCTCTAGAAGGAGCCAGTCTTATATTTAAGAGGGTTTCGGTAAAGTTAAGGTGTTATAACTGTCAGAAAGAGTTCATCCCAGATGAAACTTATATATGTCCATACTGTAAAAATATTGGTGGAGACATAATTGAAGGGAGAGAATTTTATATAGAAAGTATAGAGGTGGAAGATGAAGATAGAGATAGTTAAGAATATTCTTGATGCTAACGACCAGGTGGCTTCTTTAAATAGGGAATTCCTTGATACCTTAAAGGTATTTACGATTAATATAATGTCTTCCCCTGGAGCGGGAAAAACAAGCCTTATACTGGAGACGGTTCGTAGATTAGATTCTTTAGTGGCGGTAATAGAGGGTGATGTCGCCTCCAGCATAGATAGTGAGAAGATGGCAGACTCAGGTATCCCGGTAGTACAGATAAACACTGGAGGAAACTGTCATCTCGATGCATCAATGGTGAGGGAGGCGATAAAGAAGCTCTCCCTCAATGGAATAAGGTATCTATTCATAGAAAATGTTGGAAATCTGATCTGTCCTGCAAGTTTCGATCTTGGAGAACATATAAGGGTTGCCATATCGAGTGTACCGGAGGGTGACGATAAGCCATATAAATATCCGGGATTATTCTCTATGGTAGATGCAGTTATACTTAATAAGATGGACCTGATGCCTTATATAGACTTCGACTACGAAAGATTCAGAAATGGTATAACTGCTGTAAACAAGAAGGCGAAGATCTTCCAGATCTCCTGTAAGACAACGGAAGGTATAGATGCCTGGGTAGAATGGTTAAAAAGTGAAAATCCTTACAGGTAAAAGGATAAGAGTCTTTGGAGTTGTCCAGGGGGTAGGCTTCAGACCCTTTATATACAGACTGGCAAAAGAGTATAACCTTAAGGGATGGGTATTGAATACCTCCAGCTCTGTAGAGATAGAGGTCGAAGGGGAGAAGGAAAGTATAGAGAGATTTATATCCGATATCAAGAGAAAGGCTCCACCTGTCGCCAGGATAGAAAGAATAGAAGTGGAAGATTCTGTCCCAAATAACTATAGAGATTTTCTCATCAAAGAGAGCAAAGAAGAACCGGGATATCAGCTCATCTCTCCAGATATAGCTGTATGTGAGGATTGCCTTAGGGAACTCTTTGACCCCAGGGATAGACGTTATAGATATCCATTTATAAACTGCACAAATTGTGGACCAAGGTTTACCATTATAAAAGACATACCATATGATCGGAAGAATACCACGATGGATAAATTCAGGATGTGCAAGGATTGTGAAGAAGAATATAACGACCCTCTAAACAGAAGATTTCATGCACAACCCAACGCCTGCCCTATCTGTGGACCCAGACTGTGGATAGAAGGACTTAAAGTAGAAGATCCTATAGAGGAGACAGCCAGACTCTTGAAAGAAGGCTTTATTGTTGCAATAAAAGGACTCGGAGGATTCCATCTGGCATGCGATGCTACAAATGATAATGCGGTAAGACTATTAAGAGAGAGAAAGAAAAGAGGATATAAGCCATTTGCATTGATGATGAAGGATCTTGATACAATAAAGATGTACTGTTATGTTACACCTGAAGAGGAAAAGATACTAGTTTCTCCTCAGGCTCCAATAGTACTTCTAAAGATAAAAGATCTTGGCGATATCTCAAGGGGTGTTGCACCAAATAATAACTACCTTGGTGTGATGCTTCCATATACTCCAGTCCATCATATGCTCCTTAGAGAGGTTTCTAAACCACTTGTAATGACCAGTGGAAATCTAAGCGAAGAGCCTATATGCCAGGATAGCGAAGAGGCTCTAAACAGGCTGAAAGGTATAGCTGATTATTTCCTCCTCAACGATAGAGACATATATTCACGGTATGATGACAGTGTGGTTTTTGTCTTCGATGGTAAACCCCAGCTGATAAGAAGGGCTAGAGGTTATGCCCCATCTCCAGTAAAGATCCCTTTCAAGATAAAACAGACACTCGCATGTGGAGGAGAATTAAAAAATACGTTCTGTCTGACCAGGGACAACTATGCATTTATCAGCCAACACATTGGAGACCTGGAGAATATAGAAACCCTGGAACATTTTATAAATACCATAGAGCTATACAAAAGGTTATTCAGGATAGAACCTCAGGTGGTTGCCTGTGACCTGCATCCTGATTATTTATCGACCAGATATGCGCTACAATTTGAAGGAACTTTACCAGTAATAAGGGTCCAGCATCACTATGCACATATTGTGAGCTGTATGGGTGAAAATAGTATCACTGAACCTGTTATAGGTATATCCCTCGATGGTTCTGGTTATGGACTAGATGGCAATATATGGGGAGGAGAGGTCTTAATTGCAGATTACGACGGTTTCATAAGAAAGGCACATCTGGAATACCTGCCGATGCCTGGCGGGGAGCTAGCAATAAGAAGACCCTACAGACTTACCATTGGATATCTCTTTAAACTCTTTGGTAAGATCCCTGACCTTCCCTTTTTAAATGCAGTCCCAGAGGAGGAGATAAGGATAATAAAGGAACAGGTAGAAAAAGGGATAAATACCCCCTTTACATCTTCTATGGGGCGACTATTCGACGCAGTTTCAAGCCTTTTAGATATCTGTCAAGAAGCAACTTATGAGGGTCAACCTGCTGTAGAGTTAGAGATGATGGGTAAAGACATAGAGGACGATGAATATTACAGCTGGGAAATAGAAAAAGAAAATGGGATATTTATCTTAAGGGTCAAAAAGCTATTCGAGGGGCTCTTAAGCGACATAGATGTGCTTCCAGTCAGTATTATATCTACTAAATTCCATAATACAGTAGCAAGGATGATGCTTGATGTTACCCTCTTAATAAGGGAAGAGACAAAGATAGATAAGGTGGCTCTTAGTGGGGGATGTTTCCAGAATAGAAGACTCTTGAATAGGCTTGTTAGGCTCCTTAGAGAGAAAAACTTTAAAGTATATACTCATAACCAGGTCCCCTGCAATGATGGAGGGCTATCTCTGGGACAGGCGATAATTGGAGGAAGGGCAGGGTCTTAGGACCAGATCCCTAAGACCCTGGAAAACGTAGAGTTACCATCTGAAGAAGGGATAAGGTCCCCAGGGTACTCTTCGCACTCTGTATGGAGGTGTCAGTTTGGATAGCTGTTCCTTGGTCAGTATTTCTTTGAACTCTTTCCAGTACTCATCCATCACCTTATTGATCTCTTTTCTAAGGTTACTGATCTCATCTTTAGTTTTATCTATCTGTGCTTTATCAGGTTGCTTCTCCAGTTGTAGCTGTCTCAGTGAAAATACAGCATCCTGAAGCTTACTCCAGAGCTCCTTTAGCTTCTTATAGTACTTATCTCTCAGTTCCTTGATCTTAGTTATCTGCTCATCAGTAAGGTCCAGGTATTTAATGAGATTCTGCCCCCAAAATGGAGTCTTTACTATACCAACTCTATAAGGTTCCAAGCCAAAAGGAGCCCTCTTAAAGTATAAAGGTCTGGCAGAAGCAACCTGTACTATCCCAAGGATTAACGCTAACGTCAGAGCTAAAGCTATGAATCTTTTCACCCTCAATCACCTCCTTCCTTTTATATCCTTCCATAAATATAGACACAAATCCAGGTTATTTTATTCCATAAGATATCCCGATATGGTATTATAATTCAAATATCTCAAGTAAGGAGCATAGGAGGGTCTATAGGATAGATGTCTATAAGAAAGATTAACGAACTGGCAGAATCTTTAGGGATTAGTAACGAGGAATACTATCCTTATGGATGGTACACAGGTAAGGTTGACTGGAGACTCATATATAAATTGAAAGAGAGGAAAAGGGGAAAGCTTATACTGGTGACGTCTATCAATCCCACACCCAAAGGTGAGGGTAAGACGACTACAACCATAGGGTTGGGAGATGCACTATCAAGGCTGGGTAAAAAGACAATAATCTGTTTAAGAGAACCATCGCTTGGTCCTGTATTTGGTATAAAAGGAGGAGCAGTCGGAGGGGGAAAGGCTAAGGTCTTTCCCGATGTGGATATAAATCTACACTTCACCGGAGATATACATGCGGTATCTTCTGCACACAATCTTCTATCGGCAATTATAGACAACCATATATATCAGGGGAATGAACTGGGAATAGACCCACTACAGATATACTGGAAGAGATGTATAGATATGAATGATAGACAGTTAAGGTTTATAGTAAGCGGGCTTGGAGGAAAGGGTAATGGGATACCTAGAGAAGACGGTTTTGAGATAACAGCATCCTCAGAAGTTATGGCGATCCTATCTCTGGCAAAGGATATAAAAGACTTAAAGGAGAGATTGGGTAACATAGTAATAGGTATAGATAAAGAAGGAAGACCTGTTTTAAGTAAGGAACTGAAAATAGAAGGGGCAATGACTGCTCTATTGAAGAATGCACTATCTCCCAATCTAGTCCAAACACTGGAAGGAACTCCAGCATTTATACACTGCGGACCTTTTGGAAACATTGCCCATGGATGCAATTCTGTAATAGCCACTACCCTTGCCTCTTTCCTTGCAGATTACGTGATAACCGAGGCTGGATTTGGGGTAGATTTAGGAGGAGAAAAGTTCTTCGATATAAAGTGCAGAGTAGGAGACCTGCATCCAGATCTGGCGGTATTGGTTACATCTATAAGGTCTTTAAAATATCATGGATTAGGTAACCAGAAAGGGATAGAGGAGGAAAATATAGGGGCGATAGAGAAGGGACTGCCAAATCTCATCCATCACCTAGAGGTATTAAGGGATGTCTTTAAGGTTCCGGTAGTTGTAGCGATAAATAGATTTTCAACAGATACCGATAAAGAGATAGAATTTTTGAAGGGTAAATTGGGTGAGATAAATGTGAGGTTTGCCGTTTCTAATGTATTCAACGAGGGAGGAGAAGGAGCTTTGGAATTAGCCGAAGAGGTATTAGATTCTGTCTCCAGTGATCCAAACTCTTTTAGCTTTCTATATGACCTAGAAGAACCTTACGAGAAAAAGATGGAAAAGATAGCCAGATCTGTATATGGGGCAGAAGGAATAAAACTCAGTGATGAAGCCCAAAATGAT
>CAZZLK010000002.1:0-6135 GCA_964655195.1 uncultured bacterium | reverse complement strand
CTCTATGAGTCTGCCCACTCTATCCTGATAAAGATACCAATGAGTAAGGAAGAGTTTAAGGAGACATTGGCAGAAACGATAAGGAGAAATGGCTTGAGAGACGCCTACATACGTCCAATTGTCACTAGAGGGGTTAAGGGTCTTGGTATAAATCCCTGGGACGCTATGTCCCCTACAGTGATCATCATAGCCGACAAGATTACCCTTTATTCTTCCAAGATGTATGAGGATGGAATCACTGCAGTCTGTGCCTCTACTATGAGGAATAATCCTAATGCCTGCAATCCACAGATAAAGTCTCTAAACTACTTAAACAGCGCAATGGCAAAGTATGAGGCTTATCTAGCAGGTGCTGATGAGGCTATCTTCCTAAACCCTCAAGGTTATGTGGTGGAGGCAGCGGTAGATAATATCTTCATATATACAAAACAGGGTGAGCTGGTAACACCTCCAACATATCTTGGAGCCCTGAGGGGTATAACCAGAGATACTGTTATAGAGATAGCTAGGGCAAAGGGAATTCCGGTAAAGGAGGAGCCTTTTACTAGGCATGACCTGTACAATGCGGTTGAGTCATTCCTTACTGGTACAGCAGCTGAGGTCATACCACTGGTAAAGGTAGATGGCAGGGTTATAGGTGATGGACGTCCAGGTAAAATCACCAGAGAGATTATGATGGCTTATAGAGAGCTTACTCAAAATTCTGGGTATCCTGTGTATTAATTATGGAAATACCGAAGAATAGACTATTACCAGATACAGCTCAGATAAACAGTTTTGGACACTTGGAGATAGGTGGGGTAGATATAGTAGAGCTGGCTAAGAAATATGGGACCCCTATATATCTCTATGATGAGACAACCCTTAGAAATAGGATGAGAGAGTTTATTACCAGCTTAAGAGAGACCTATCCTAGATCTAAAGTCTTATATGCAGGTAAGGCATTTTTGATAAGGAAAATGGCAAGAATTGCAGCAGAAGAAGGATTGGGTTTAGATGTTGTCTCAGGTGGAGAGATATACATAGCAAAAGACTCTGGTTTTCCTATGGAGAATACGTACTTCCATGGGAACAATAAGACCTTAGAAGAATTAAGGTTTGCACTGGATGTAGGGGTAGGAAATATCGTGGTCGATAATCTTAGCGAGCTAAAACTCTTGGCATCTATGGTGAAGAGAAGACCTGTAAATATTCTTTTTAGGCTTACCCCCGGAGTTGATCCACATACACATAGTTATATCAGTACGGGTAAGATAGACTCCAAGTTTGGATTCCAGCTAGATAGCAGGGATCTGGAGGAAGCGGTAGAGCTTGTTAAGACAGTTACCTTCTTACACTTTACAGGACTGCACTGCCACATAGGTTCTCAGATATTCGATACTGCGTTCTTTAGAATGGCTTCCCAGATAATGGCTGAACAGATAGTTATATTTACAAAAAAGTGGAATCTTCCAGTGAAAGAGCTGGATATGGGTGGAGGATTAGGGATTGCCTATAAGCTCGATGATAACCCTCCTACACCCAAAGAGATGGCAGTAGCAATTGCCGACCCTATAGGGGAGGTCTGCAGTAGAGAAGGGATCGAACCTCCTACACTTATACTTGAACCTGGGAGGTACATAGTTGGTAATGCTGGCGTTACCGTATATACTGTTGGAACCATAAAAGAGATACCTGGGGTTCGTAAATATGTAAGTGTCGATGGAGGAATGGCTGATAATCCAAGACCTATGCTCTACCAGGCTGAGTATACAGCATTTTTGGCTAATAAGATGGATAAATCTCCTAAGGAAGCTGTCACTATAGCTGGGAGATTCTGTGAGTCTGGAGATATCCTGATAAATAGTGCGCTTCTTCCCAAGGTTGAGTATGGAGACATACTCGTTGTTTCTGCTACAGGTGCCTATAATTATTCTATGTCTAGTAACTATAATATGTGTCCTCGACCTATAGTTATAGGGGTGAGTGATGGGAGAGATGAGGTCTGGGTGGAAAGGGAAAAATATATAGATTTAGTGAGGTTGCAGAGATGAAGAATATAAATATAGGGATGATAGGGCTTGGTAATGTTGGTAGCGGAGTCTGGAGGGTATTAGAGAAGAAGAAGGAAGAGGTTAAGACATTTCCATGGAACATACTGGAGATAAAGAAGATAGGAGTAAGGGATATAAAGAAGGAAAGACAGGTCAAGGTTCCGTCTTCCATCCTTACTCAGGATGTAGATAGTATTATCAACTCCCCGGATATAGATGTAGTTATTGAAGTTGCCGGTGGTAAAGAGGAAGGTTTTAAGATCATCAGTAAGGCGATAAATGCAGGGAAACATGTCATAACTGCCAATAAAGACGTCATAGCATCCTATGGACTGGAACTCTTTCAGATGGCAAGGTCAAAGGGTGTAAAGATATATTTCGAGGCAAGTGTAGGGGCTGGGATTCCCATTATAAGGGTATTGAGAGAGGATTTGGTGGCTAACAGTATTCAGGAGATCAGAGCCATACTCAATGGAACTAGCAATTATATATTGACCAGGATGTCAGAAGTTGGAGAGGATTTTGAAACGGCTTTAGCTATGGCTCAGAGGTTGGGATATGCAGAACCGAATCCTGCTAACGATGTAAAAGGGATAGATTCTGCCTACAAGATAACCATTCTCTCCTCTATAGCGTTTAATGCCTTTGTCAGACCAGAGGATATCTACGTGGAAGGGATAGATATAATAAGTATCAGGGATATCCAGTATGCCCATGAGCTTGGTTATGAGATAAAGTCACTGGCTATAGCCAGAAAACACACAGATGGCCTGGAGCTAAGAGTGCATCCTACTATGATCCCAAGGACCTCTATGCTTGCTGCAGTAAGGGGTGTCTATAACGGCATCTATCTCGTGGGTGACGCGGTTGGTCCTATGATGCTGTATGGTAGAGGAGCTGGAAGCCTTCCCACTGCAAGTGCTGTGGTGTCTGATCTGTGCGATCTTGTAAGGTCTCTTAGGGATGGCTCAGGCGGACAGTTTGAGGTGCCAAATCTGGTAAAACTGCCAATAAGACCTATAGAAAAGCTTGAGACAAGATACTATATAAGATTGAATGTCCCCGACAGGGCAGGTGTATTGGCTGGCATAGCCAAAGTCTTTGGAGACCTGGGTATAAGTATAGCTAGTGTGGTTCAGAAAGAGGTACCCGATACACGTGGACAGGCAGAATTGGTTATCATTACACATACTGCACAGGAAGGTCCTTTCAGGCAGGCTATAGCACAGATGGAAAAACTGGATGTGGTAAATAAAGTGGAGTCAACTTTAAGGATAGAGGGAGTTGTTGAGGAATGAGATGGCAGGGAGTATTGAGAGAGTACAGGGACTATCTCCCGATAACCGATAAAACCCCACACATTACCCTTTATGAAGGTAATACTCCCCTTATATACGCCAGACATATATCTGAAGAATTAGGAGTCAAGGTATATCTAAAGTACGAAGGGATGAATCCAACAGGCTCATTTAAAGATAGGGGAATGGTTGTAGCCATAGCTAAAGCCCTGGAAGAGGGAGCAAGAACGGTTATCTGCGCATCTACTGGAAATACAAGCGCATCTGCATCTGCCTATTCTGCAGTTGCTGGTCTGAAGTCAATAGTTCTTATCCCAGAAGGTGCTATAGCTCTGGGTAAACTTGCCCAGGCTCTGACGTATGGAGCTCAGGTAATAGCGATCAGGGGAAACTTTGACTCAGCACTCAATCTTGTTAGAGAAGCAGGAAAAAGATTCCCGGTTACTATTGTTAACTCTATAAATCCTTACAGGATAGAAGGGCAGAAGACCGCTTCCTTTGAAATCTGTGATGTGCTAAACGATGCCCCCGATTATCTCTTTATCCCTGTAGGGAATGCTGGAAATATCACCGCTTACTGGAAGGGTTTTAAAGAATACAGAGAAAATGGTAAGATCCAGAAACTTCCAAAGATGATGGGCTTTCAGGCTGAAGGGGCTGCACCTATAGTGAGAGGTTATCCTATAGAGAATCCAGAGACAATAGCCACCGCTATAAGGATAGGTAATCCTGCCAGCTGGAACTCTGCTGTACTGGCAGCAAAAGAGTCTGGAGGCATTATAGATATGGTATCTGATGAAGAGATACTTTATGCCTATAAGTTTACCGCCAGTATGGAGGGGATATTTATCGAGCCTGCCTCTTCCGCTTCTGTAGCAGGATTAATCAAATATGTGAGAGAAGGAAAGATAGAAAAGGATAGCACAGCTGTTTGTGTCCTTACGGGTCACGGGTTAAAAGACCCTGATACGGCGGTAGAATCCGCCTCTCCACCTATAATTATACCCCCGAGTATAGAGGAGTTGGCAAGATATTTATGAGGTTGATTTCCAGGGTGCCTGCTACAACTGCCAATCTTGGTGTTGGTTTTGATACTTTGGGATTGGCTTTGAGTATGTACAATATATTTGAGGTGAGCATCTCAGATGTTGATAGTCTGGAGATAAGAGGAGAAGGATCGGAGGACCTAGTAAATAGAGAAAACAACAGTTTTCTGAAGGCTATAGATTACTTCTATAATTTATACGGTATGGTCCCTCCACCCCTAGCTGTAAGGATAGTAAGTAATATCCCTATATGTAGGGGATTAGGAAGTAGCGCTTCTGCTATAGTAGCAGGGTTGCTGATAGCAAACAGTCTTACAAATAAAAATCTTACGAAAGAGGAACTCTTGAAGTATGCGGTAGAACTGGAAGGACATCCTGATAATGTGACCCCTGCAATGTTTGGAGGATGCACGATCTCTCTTTTCTCTAAAGAAAAGATGTTGGTTAAGAAGATACCATTCCCCAAAGGATTAAGAATCATATTGGCTATACCATCTTTTAATGTAGAGACAGAGACATCAAGAAAGATCTTGCCTGATTGTGTACCATTCGATACTGTAGCCAGAGGGTTAGCCAAGATAGGTATGTTTATAACATCATTGTTAACTAATGACCTGAAGGACCTGCCGTCTATTCTTGAGGATGAGTTACATGAGCCCTACAGGGCGAGGTATATACCAAATTACAGTAGGATAAAGGAAGAGATTATCTCAGCTGGTGCCTTAGGGGTTATGATAAGTGGTTCTGGTCCTTCTATAGTTATTCTTGCCGAAAAAGATAGAGATAAAAGATTAAAAGAAGATATAGAATTTATCCTTAATAAAAATGGTATCTTAGCAGATGTTCTGAGTTTAGAGATAGATAATGAAGGTGCTGTATTGGAGGTGAATAAATGTATAGCGTAGCAGTAGTTGGAGCTACCGGACTTGTAGGTAGAGAGATGGTCTCTATACTTGAGACCAGAAACTTTCCTGTAAAGTCCCTTAGGCTTTTAGCTACAAGCAGGTCTCAGGGGACAATTGTTCAGTTTAAGGGGCAGGATATAGTTGTGGAAGAGGCTACTCCTGATAGCTTTGATGGGGTTCAGATCGCACTCTTCTCTGCCGGGGAAAAGGGTAGTAAGGAGCTTGCTCCGTTTGCGGTAAAGTCTGGAGCGGTAGTTATAGATAACAGTAATGCCTTTAGGATGGAACCGGATGTACCACTTGTGGTTCCGGAGGTGAACGAAGAGAAGGTAAAAGAGCATAAAGGGATCATAGCCAACCCGAACTGTTCTACCATCCAGATGGTAGTAGCATTGGCTCCACTGCATAGAAGATTCAGGATAAAGAGGATAGTAGTTTCTACATATCAGTCTGTTTCAGGTACTGGTAGAGAGGCAGTAGAAGAACTCTGGGAAGAGACCAGGAACATACTTGAGGGAAGACCAATAACTCCAAAAGTCTATCCTCATCAGATAGCCTTTAATCTATTCCCACATATAGACATCTTTTATCCAAATGGGTACTCCAAAGAGGAGATGAAGATGGTAAATGAGACAAGAAAGATACTTGACGACCCAACTATAAAGGTATGTGCTACAACAGTCAGAGTTCCTGTATTTAGGGCTCACTCCGAGAGTGTCAACATAGAGACCGAGTTGCCTATAACCCCGGAAGAGGTAAGAGAGATCCTCAGTAAAGCCCCTGGAGTAGTGGTGGTAGATAAGCCTGAGGAGGCTTTATATCCAATGCCTATAATGGCTGAAGGTAAAGATGA
>CAZZLK010000001.1:0-4271 GCA_964655195.1 uncultured bacterium | reverse complement strand
AAATGTCGGCATAAGTGGTCCAGGAGCTGTAAGGTCTGCTATAGAGAGATTACCCAAGGATGGAGATATCGTTTCTATAGCAGAGGAGATAAAGAGGATTTCATTCAAGATAACAAGGGCTGGAGAATTTATAGGAAAAGAGATAGCAAAAAGACTTGGGATAAGCTTGGTGAGTGTAGATATATCACTTGCCCCTACACCCCAGGAAGGTGACAGTGTAGCCAGGATCATAGAAAGGATTGGTGTAAAACATTTTGGTGCTCCAGGGACAACCGGACTTTTGTTCCTCCTCAATGATGCCCTGAAAAAAGGAGGCTTGATGGCTTCTTCCTCTGTTGGGGGACTGAGTGGTACATTTATCCCTGTTAGCGAGGATAAAGGTATAGCTGAGGCTGCCGGTGAAGGTGCCCTTACCCTGGAGAAGTTAGAGGCGCTTACAAATGTGTGTTCTGTTGGACTTGATATGGTTCCGATCCCCGGGGATATATCACCATATACCCTTATGGGGATCATATTAGATGAGATGGCGGTAGGAGTTATGCACAATAAGACTACTGCAGTAAGGATCCTCCCGGTCCCTGGAGGAAGACCCGGTGAATGGGTAGAGTTTGGAGGACTCCTTGGTAGAGCTCCAATTGCAAAGGTTAACGAGACTCCCTGTGAAGGTCTTTTTGAAAGGGGGGGAAGGATTCCTCCACCTATCAGTAGTTACAGAAATTAAGATTTAGATAACTGAAAAGGTTTGGTTTTGATAGAGATAGAACTCTTAAGTAATAATTCGAAGGAGATTATCCTAATATGGATATAAGAGAGTTGAAAAGGCTTTTTACTGATGAACTCAGAGAAAAAGAAGAAGAGGGTTGCGATGTCTCATTCTTTAAGGGGTTTGATATAGAATCTCTTAGAGAGGATATCCTCTTGATACTCTATGAGGAGCTCTCAAGTCTGAAGCCATCGGATGGTTTCTTCTATATAGAGCCATCAACACTCGATGAGATAAAGAAGTATAGACCTGATGGACCAAGAAGGCTTGATATCAGTTTATCTGATGAGACTCTAAAGGATAAGGTCCTCGGTGGTATATTTGGCAGATGCGCAGGTTGTCTACTTGGTAAACCGGTAGAGGGATGGACAAGAAAGGAGATAGAAGAATATCTGAATCTTGCCGGTCTGGAAGAGTTAGATTACTACTTCCCCTATGTAGAATCCGATGAGGAACCCTTTAGTAGAATAAAGCAGGTAAGGGGCTGGACTGCTGGCAACATAGATAGGATGGTGAGGGATGATGATATAGACTATACCATTCTTGGTTTACATATTCTAGAAGATTATGGGAAGAATTTTACCACCGATGATATAGCCAGGGAATGGCTTACACACCTTCCCTACTCCCTTGTTTATACTGCAGAGAGGATTGCCTATAGAAATCTGGTAAATGGGATAAAGCCACCTGAGACTGCTACATTTATGAACCCCTATAGAGAGTGGATAGGGGCACAGATAAGGGCTGATATCTTTGGTTATGTAAATCCTGGATATCCAGAAAGAGCTGGAGAGTTTGCATTCAGGGATGCCTCTTTGTCACATACGAAGAATGGTATATATGGTGAGATGTTTATCTCAGCTACTATAGCTTCTGCATTTGCGGTTAGTAACGTTGAATCTGCCGTAGAGATAGGACTTACTGAGATTCCAAAGACTTCCAGGTTATATGAGGCAATAAATAATGTCATAGACTGGTGTAGAAGAGAGAGGAACTGGAAGAATGTCTGGTCAAAGGTTATGGATCAGTATGGAAGTTACCATCCCGTTCATACAATAAATAATGCCTGTTTTGTTGTCCTGGGTCTCATCCTTTCAGAAGGTGATTTTGAGAAGGCTATAGCAACGAGTGTAATGTGTGGCTTTGATACAGACTGCAATGGGGCTACATCAGGTTCTATAATGGGTGTATTGCTCGGGTATAAAAATCTGCCAAAGAGATGGATAGAACCTCTGAATGATACGGTTGAGAGTATAGTTACTGGATTCGAGAGGACCAGGATATCAGATTTAGGAGAACGTATATTCAGATTGACTAAGAGGTGATACCAATGGCAAGGATATTTACCGATAAGGATGCAGATCTAGATATATTGAAGGATAAAGTCATAGGAGTTATAGGTTATGGGAATCAGGGGAGATCTCAGGCGCTAAATCTGAGAGACAATGGTATGAATGTTATTATCGGAAATATAAAAGATAGTGCCTGGGACCTTGCAGTATCAGATGGTTTTACAGTAAAGGGTATAGGCGAGACAGCAAAAGAGTCCGATGTTATTCTACTTCTTATACCCGATGAGGTTGCTCCAAAGGTTATGGAAGATGAGATATTGCCTTACCTTTCTAGTGGGAAGGTGCTGGATTTTGCCAGCGGCTATAATATTACCTATGGGTTTATAAAACCCCCTGAGGGTGTGGATGTCGTACTGGTTGCTCCAAGGATGATAGGGAAGGGTGTTAGAGACCTATTTCTGCAGAACAGAGGATTTCCGGTACTGGTTGGAGTAGAACAGGACGCTTCTGGGAAAGCCTGGGATTATGCCTTGGCAATATCCAAGGGGATAGGTGCATTCTTACCCGGTGGATGTGCAGTTGAGTCCAGCTTCTATGAGGAGACACTTGTTGACCTTTTCAGTGAACATTCTTGGGCTGGTGCAATGTTATACCTCTTACAGGCATGCTATGAGGTGCTTGTGGAAGAAGGTGTCAGTCCCGAGGTAGCCATCCTGGAACTCTACGCATCTGGTGAACTGGGCGAGATAGGTCATGCAATAGCCCAGTTTGGCCTCTGGGATCAGCTGAGGCTTCATTCCCATACTAGTCAGTATGGCCATATGACCTGGGGTAAAAGGTACATTACTGAAGAGACGAAGAATCTTATGAGAGAAGCTATAGAGGAGATCAAGGATGGACGTTTTGCCAGAGAGTGGGGATTGGAACAACTTATGGGGCTTCCATCATTCCACAGGCTCTGGAAGATGAGACTGAGTCATCCTATATGCAGGGAGGAGGATAAGCTCTATAAGATCCTCGGGAGGAGATGAGGTCTCTTAGATTTTATACAGGCGTCCTACTTGGGAAGTTAGCTATACGCCTATCACGTCTATTTAGATTTGGGGGGACAAGCTTTCCCGGTAAACTGGCATTATCGATATATCCTTCTATACTGAAAGATCTTGGAGGCAGGTTAAGGTTTAAGGCCTTTATAACTGGAACAAACGGTAAGACTACTACTGCCAGGGTTATAGCCGGTATTCTAGAGAGTTTGGGGATAGATTATGTCCATAACAGGGCAGGGGCAAACCTTCCCAGGGGTGTCTGTACAAGTCTAATAGAAAGATATTCATTTAATGATGATCTCTCGGGTGCATCTGGAATCTTCGAGATAGATGAGGCACACCTTCCGTTCCTTGTAAGGGATATAACACCCGATACTGTAGTTATTACCAATCTATTTCGTGACCAGCTTGATAGATATGGTGAGGTTGATACCTTGGCAAAGGCATTTAGAAGGATAGCTCAGGCTAACCCTGATACTACCTTTATAGTAAATGCAGATGATCCCTTGGTCTCTAGCGTCACATATAATCTTCCTGCTAAGGCTCTGTATTTTGGAATAGATCACAGGGATGAAGAGACATTCTCAGGTATCGCAGATATAAAATCCTGTCCATTCTGTGACGAGACTTTGATGTATTCCAGGCGTTATATGGGACATCAGGGGATATTTGAGTGTCCTGCTTGTGGATTTAAGAGAAGAGAACCAGATATAGTTGCATATAATATAGATTCAGGGATTGAAGGTTCGTCCTTTAATATCTCTTTTAAGGGTAAAAGGTTCCATATAGAGGTAAGATTGCCAGGTATCTACAATGTCTACAATGTTCTCTCTGCTCTACTAGCCTGTTACTCAATGGGGATTCCTATAGAGACTTCTATAGAAAATCTAGCCGGTATAAGGACCGCCTTTGGTAGAGGAGAAAGGTTTAATCTTGGCAGTAAGAGTATTTATATGCTCCTAGCCAAGAACCCGGCAAGTTTTAATGAGATTATTCAGCTACTCTCTGATAAGAATGGCATAACGGTTATTCTTATTATAAACGATAATATACAGGATGGAACAGATGTCTCATGGCTCTGGGATGTAAACTTTGAGATACTTATGGAGAGGTCTTCACTTATAGTAACCTCTGGAAGAAGGGCTTATGATATGGCTCTCAGACTGAAGT